>NZ_JBPKJP010000005.1:0-103193 GCF_051217035.1 Lysobacter sp. 1R34A | reverse complement strand
GGCGGCGGCCAGGCGCTGCGGGCCGGACTGGCGGCCCGGGGCGTAGACCGGCTTGGCGGCCGCCACGGCACTGGCCTTGGTTTCGGCGGGCTCGGCGCGCGGCGACTTGCCGATCACCGCGATGGCTTGACCGTCGGAAGCGTCGCTCGCGGCCCGGTTGATCGAGGCGTAGATCTTCTGCACGTAGCCGTGCCGGAACCCGGTGACGAAGTTGCCCGAGTAGTAGCAGCTGAACGACTTGCCCCAATCGTTGTTGGAGCGGCTGTAGCACTCGGCCAGGATGCGCGAACCGGCCTGGAGGTTCGGGCAGGTCTCGAAGGCTTTCTCGTAGGAGTCCAGGCCGTACTTGCCCAGGTTGTAGCGGTTGACCTGGGCGACGCCGAGCGAAAAGTTGTAGCCGCGGCGCTCGAGCATGCGCACGGTGGCGATCGCTTCGGGGAGATTCTTGGGCTGGCGCACGAGGCGGCCGCCCACGACGCCGATGGCGTAGGGATTAAAGGACGACTCCACGCGCACGACGTGGTGCATCACTTCATGTGGAACTGCCAAGCCCGGGCAGTTCATCAGCTCAATTCCGGGCAACATTCCTTGATTCCCCCCTGCCGACCTTGGCGCCGACCCCCTGTGAACAGACCGATATGAATGGGTTGCTAGCAGTTGGAGCGACGCCGCAATGATTCATGTTGGAGCCAGGATTGTCAATCGCAATGCACACTTACGTCACTTTTTCACGAATTTCGCGAACGTCCGACACCTATTCAGCGTGCGTGCGTTCCGGATTGAAATCGATACCCGTGATATAGCGCTGCCCGGCGTGGGCCTTGATGTGCACGACGATGTCGATGGTCATCATCAACAAGCGCTTGATGACCGCGAACTCCAATCCCGAACCTTCGTTCGAAGCCTTCACCATCAACGCCAGCTGATCCCAGGTCTGGGTGATGCTGCCGGCGTGGCAGCTGGTGATCGATCCCGGGTGACCCGAGGCGCAGTTACGAATGAAGTAGAACGATTCGTCGCCACGCAACTCGGCCAGGATGATCCGGTCGGGCTTCATACGCAGGCAGGCTTCCATGCAACTCTTGGCCGTGACGTTGCTCGTGCTTTGTCCACCTTTTGAGTAGAGCAAGTGCACCACATTCGGCTGCTCGATGAAGAGCTCGCGCGCGTCCTCGATCGTCACCAGCCGTTCGTAGGCCGGGATGTGGTTGACGAGCGACTTCATGAAAGTGGTCTTGCCACTGCCGGTGGCGCCGGCGACGACGACATTCTTCTTGTATTGCACGGCCTTCTTGAAGAATTCGGCGTAATTCCTCGACGCGCGCAGCTCGAGCAGCTCGCGGTCGTGCTCGCTGAGCACGTGCGTCTGCTCGACGACCTGGGCGAAGAAGCCGTCCTCCTCGTACTGCTGCAGGGTCTTGCTGTGCTTGGACGGCAACCGGATCGTGATCGAGACCTTGCCGGCGTCGCAGGCCGGCGGGATCACGAACTGGGCGCGCTGGCCGGTCGGGAACGTCAACGAGACCACCGGGTCGGCATCGGTGATGCGCTGGCCTGTGTTGCTCTCGTTGACGACCGCGGTACAGAACTGCCGGGCCCGTTCGAACGTCAGGCCCGGCACTTCGATCCGGTTCCAGCCCGACCGGGTCTCCAGATAGAGCTCCCCCGGCCGGTTGATACAGATTTCCGTCACATCCGGCGAGCTCATGTACTCGTGGATGCCCAGCACCTGGTACTGGTACTCCAGGAACGCGTTGGATACCTGGGCGATCGGTGAATTGTCCGTATCCATTTCTCAACCAACCACTGTTGTCGATATCACCTGAGGACCGACGAGAAGTCGACGTCCTTGGCGACATAAACGTTCACGATCGTGCCCTGATTGATGGTCACGGTCGGCGGCCGGTTGATGCTCTTGTCCAGAGCCTGGTTGGCCAGACGCTCCATGGCGCGAGCGGTGTTGCTCTCGTAGGGCTCCTGAACCGCCAAGCCGCCGTTAGTGATGGTGGTGCTCTCCGGGCCGTTCTTGGCCGCGGCGTACTTGAACGCGTCGCTGATCAGGCTGATCAGCAGCGCCGAGGCGATGCGGCTGCCCCAGTGCGCGTTGAAGTCGCCGGGGTGGCCGGCGCCGCCGAGGTTGTCGACGCCCGGGCTGGCCATGTTGACGTCGATGCCGTTCGGCGTGGTGATGCGATCCCAGATGACCGACACGCGCGGGCCGTTGATGTTGTCGCTCTGGTAGCGGCCGGAGATCTTGGAGCCCTTCGGCAGCAGCAGGCGACGGCCGTTGATCGAGTAGGTCGGCTCGGTGACGACGCAGGAGGTGAAGCCCGGCAGATCGGTGATGATCCGGGTTTCCATCACGCAGCGGATGTACGTACCGCGCACCAGCAAGGTGTCGGGGTTGTAGATCGGCTGGGCGAAGGCGACTTCCTTCGGCGGCTCGACGGCGACGGCCTTGTTCGGGTTCATCCGGGCTTCGGCGGCGGCCAACTGGGCAGCGAGTCGGTCCTCGGCGTTATAACCGCCGCCGCCACCGCCGCCGCTCTGCCCTGCCATTTCACCCATCCGGCGCTCCATCAAGCTCGGCCCGCGCGGACCGGCTTCGACCTGCTCCTGCGGCTGCTGGTTCATTTGCGGCTGCGGCGGCGGCATCGGCTCGGCCATCGGCAACGGCGGCATCTCCGCCATCGGTTCCGGCGGCGGCAGCTGCGCTTCGATCGGCTTGGGCAGCGCCGGGATGCTGACCTCTTCTTCCTTGACCTTTTTAGCGTCTTCGTCGCCGGAGGTCGCGCTGTTGAACATCCACAGCGCGGCGATGATCAGCAGCAGCACGATGCCGCCGAGGAACAGCAGCGCCTTGCGGTTGAGCTTCTGCGCTTCGGAGGACTTCAGGGTCGGGGTGCTGGCGTCCAGGTCCGGCGCGGGGCCGGAGGCCTGCTGACCGTAATAGGGATTGGCACCGGCGTAACCGTAGTTGCCTTCTTGCGGCGTGCCCTGGTCGTCCTCGGGGCGGCCAGGCGGGTTGGGCGGCATGTTCTGGCTCATTTCTGCTTCTTCCTGCGCAGACCGACGACGTTGTTGCCGTGCCGGATGATCAAGTAGGGATAGGTGCCGTGGACCACGATCGTGTTGTTCTCGACCGTGGTGTTGACCACGAAATCCTCGCCGCCTTCGCGTTCGCGGCCGAACACGGCGGGGAAATTGCCGGTCGGCAGGCTCTTCAGTCCACTGATCTTGATGTAGGTGAACTGGCCGTCGTCGTAGACGTTGGTCGGCACCAGCCAGGACGGCTTCTTGCGGGTCGAATATTGGTAGTCGAAGTTGTAGACGCGGTTCTTGTCGAGCGTCGTGTTCAACTCCGGAACCGGTTCGGCCTTGGTTTCCTGGGCGCTGGAAAACTCGGTGCCGTTCGGATACACGAACTTGATCTTGTACTGCACGCCGGCCTGCTTGGCCTGTTCGAGCACGCGCCAGTCGGTGGCGACGACCTTCAACTCGAAGATGTACGAGTGGGTGCTCGTACGGATCATCATGTTGGTGTCGACGTCGACGTTCTTGGGCTTGATGTAGAAGACGTTGTCGCGCCGGCTCAGATCCCAGCCGGTGCTGAAGCCGGTGCTGTAGTCGAGGATGTTCTCGCTCGGGCTCAGCTCGATCTGGGTGGTGATGCCCAGACCAGTACGCACCGGATAGATGCGGTTGGCTTCGTATTCGTATTCCTGGATAACCTGGGCCGTGGCAGGTAGCGCGAGGCCGGATACCGCCAGAAACAGCAGGGCGGCCAAGCGGTGTTTACGCAGGCAGTTCATCGGTTGCTGACTCCATTCGCATTGCCAGTCGGTGCAGGTGCGGGTGCCGCCGGCGTCATTGCCGGATTGGCGGCGGGATTGGGGGGAACGGGCGCGCCGGGCTGGCCGGGCTGAGCCGGTGCCGTCGGCGGATAGCCGGGGGCGGCGCCGGGAGCGGCCGGTGCCGCGCCGGGATAACCGGGCGCCGGCGCGACGGTGCCGTCGGGCATCAACTGGCCCTGCTGCGGCGCGGCGCCCGGTGCGGCGGTCTGCGGCGTGGTCGGGTACTCGCTCTGGATCGGCGGCGAAGCGGCGTAGTCGTTGTCGACGCGGTAACCGGTGACCTGGAAGCCCAGGGGATTGAGCACGCGATTGCGCTCGTCCATCTTGAGGTTCGACTTGTACAGGTACTCGATCGTGGCGATCTTGCTGTCCAGCGGCTCGGACGCGCCCGAGGTCTTGTTCAGCACGCTGCGCTGGAAGCGCACCGTGGCGACCTTCGCCTTCGGGCCGGTGTTCTGCTCGCCGTTGAGCTGGATGCTGAGGATCTTGACCCGGACCGTCTTCTCCTTGCCGAAGATCTTGATCGGGTTGTTCGGGTTGGTGGGGCCGAACAGCTGCGAGTAGCCGCTGGTGACGTGCGGGGCCGCCATCGCGAACACCGTGCTCCAGTCGCGCTCGCCGATCTGCGAGGCATCGTAGGACTCGCGGGCCATCACGAAGTGCGAGATGTTCGCCTTGTTGATCGCTTCGCTGGTGGCGATGCTGGGATTGACGAAGTCGTCGCGCAGGCGGGCCACGGTCGAGGTACCGGTGTAGGCATCGGCCATGACCAGGTACGGCACCTTCTCCTTGAGCGGCAGGAAGTAGAAGTAGCCGCCGGCCAGGATCAGCGACATCACCAACGAGGCGGACGCCACCATCCAGGCGCGGCGTTCGCTGCGTCGCGCGATGTCGGCGACGGTGACCTCGTAGTTGGCCGCCTTGGCGACGGCGTTCTCGATCTGCGGAGTTACGGGCTTTTTTCCGAACATCTTATGTCGCATCCATAACTATGGAATCGTTGCCGGCGACCGCGCGTGCTCGCGCACGCAGATCGCCTGGACGGGTCGGCGTTAGCCGTTCGATGGTTAAGGCGTCGGAACCGGGGCTTGCGCGACCGCTGTCGTCGAGACCGACGAGGGCGCTGCGTCGTCCGCGGAGGGCGATGCGGCCGGGGCCGGTTCGTCCTTGGATTTGACCTGGTGCTTGGCTTTCGGCTCGGGTTCCGGCAACGCGGCCGCGGGACCCGGCGCCGGCGCGGCGACGGCCGAGCGCACCACGATCTTGTCGCCTTCGCGGGCGATCACCACGCCCTGCGCGGCGTACGCCGAATTGAGCTGGGTGACCGCGTCCGGCAGGCTGGTGGTGTGGATCAGCGACACCGCCTGATGCAGGGTAAAGTCCGAATAGTGCTGGTAATCCAGGGTCATATTCGAATCGGCGGCCCAGCGGGTCAGCATGTTCTTCAACGTGCCGTCCATCGGCGACGGATAGAACACGTAGGACTGGTGCAGCGGAATTTCGCTGGGCGCTTCGGAATACCGGTTGACCGGCTTCCAGCGGCCGCCGAAATCCGGCGCGGGTCGAGTGGCGCAGCCTGCCAGCGCAATCGCCAGCAAAATCGCGACCCACAAACGAGGGCTGGTTGCAGTTGTATGTCTCACGCTTTCCCCGGCTTTATTGATTGAACTGACGCACGAAAAATCGCCGCTGAGGCCGCCAGCCACGCCTGGACTCGCCAGCGCGTCGCGACTGGCCCCGCCGCGGTCATTGTTGGTAACGGATTAGACGGACCGAAGCCGGCCAAAATGAGACGGCGGACACCTTTACAGCGGCAGTGCGTAACACGCCTGCCCTTTCTGCACCGGGTCGCGAAAGTAAGGCCGCGCGAGACGCGCGACGCGTAATCATCGTTCTGTCCATGAACTCCCCTGCTGCACGGTTAAACCGTTGAACGTGCGTCTGACGACACTCGTAGACGAAGATTAGACCGAAGTCAAAGCTTTGGGCAAGTGGTTCGACGAAAAAAGTGCAATCTAGAGTTGCGACTCAAAGTCCGGCCAGGCGTTCGATGGCCGCGTCCAGGGTCGCTTCGTTCTTGGCGAAGCACAGGCGCGCCAGTCGTTGGCCGGCCGGCGGCGATTCGTAGAACGGCGACAGCGGAATCGCCGCGACGCCCTTCTCGACGGTCAGCCAGCGGCAGAAGGCGGCGTCATCGAGGTCGCTGATCGCCGAGTAGTCGACCAGCTGGAAATAGCCGCCGGGCACCGGCAGCGGCTTGAGCCGCGTGGTCGACAGTTGCTCGCGAAACCGATCGCGCTTGGCCTGGTAGAACTCGCCGAGGCCTTCGTAGTGCCCGGGCTCGGCCTCGATCATCTCCGCGAACGCCCACTGCGCCGGGGCGAAGCTGCAGAAGCTGTTGTACTGATGGACCTTGCGCAATTCGGCCGAGAGCGCCGGCGGCGCGATGCAGTAGCCGATCTTCCAGCCGGTGCAGTGGTAGGTCTTGCCGAAGCTCGACACCACGAAGGCGCGCTCGCGCAACTCGGGGTAACGCAGGATCGATTCGTGGCGGCGTCCGTCGAACACGATGTGTTCGTACACCTCGTCCGAGAGCAGCCAGAGCTCGTGCTCGCGCAGCAGCTCGGTCAGGCGCGCGATGTCGTTCGCGTCGAACATCGCCCCGGACGGGTTGTGCGGCGAGTTGATCATCAACAGCCGGGTCCTGGGGGTGACCGCGGCACGCACCCGATCCCAGTCGACGGCGAAGGTCTGCGGGTCCAGCGGAACGTGCACGGCGCGGCCGCCGGCCAGGTCGATCGCCGGCTCGTAGCTGTCGTAGCACGGGTCGAGCACGATCACTTCCTCGCCGGGGCGGACCACGGCCTGGACTGCGTCGAAGATCGCCTCGCTGGCGCCGGACACCACGGTGATCTCGCTGTCGGCATCGGGCCGGTGGCCGTAGCAGCGCTCGGTCTTGGCGGCGATGGCCTGGCGCAGGGCCGGGATGCCGGTCATCGGCGCGTACTGGTTCTTGCCGTCCTTCATCGCCCGCGCCAGCGATTCGACCAGGCGCGCCGGCACCTCGAAGTCGGGAAAGCCCTGGCCCAGATTGACCGCCTGGTGCTCGAGGGCGAGCTGCGACATCACGGTGAAGATGGTGGTGCCTACTTTCGGCAGCTTGGTTTCGAGCGTCATGGGCCGGGACGGATCGCGTACGGGACATCGAGTGTAACGGCGCGGTGTTGCAGGCGGTTAGATCGCATCCGGCGGCAAGCCGTCCGGCTCGACATACCGATATGCATCCGGCCCATTGGACAGCCGCCGATCAACGGGCATTGCACTGCCCGCCCGGGGTCGGGACACTGGCGCCATGCGCGAACTACAAGTCGTCGATGCAGCCGAGCTGGCGGTCGCCTACGCCGCGGCGGACTATGCGGTGGCCCTGGACGGAGACGCGCTGCCCCTGCGGGTCGGCCGCCCGGCCCGGGACCTCGAAGCCTACTGGCCGGCGACACACTATATGTTCGTGACCGCCTGGAACCCGGCCTCCGAACCGCATTCCGACAGCGCCAACCGCGCCGCCGACGAGCGCCTGGTGGCGCGCCTGGATGCGGCCGGGGCGCAGCGCCACGCCGCCTGGGCCGAGGACACCGCCGGCGAATGGCGCGAGCCGGGCTGGCTGCTGGCCGATCTCGACGAGAACATCGCCTACGCCCTGGCACGCGACTTCGGCCAGGCCGGAGTGCTGGCCTGGCGCCGCGGCGAGCCGGTGCGCCTGCGCATGCTGATCGCCCGCCCGGCCAATGCCGAGCGCTCGGAATTCACCGACTGGCTCGGCGATTGAGCCCGTCCCGATCCAGGCCGCGCGGGCCGGCGCGGCCGCGGTCGCCCTCGCGCTCGCCCTCGCGCTTGCCCTCGATCGCGGGATCGGCGGCGGACTCGCATAAAATGCGCGCTTCGCGACCCGACCGGGCGCCCGCACCCGACCGATGACCTCACCCGAACGTACCGCCCCGCCGCTGTTGCAAGCCCGCGGACTGCGCTTTGCGCGCAACGACGAACCCGTGTTCGGGCCGCTCGACTTCGCCGTCGACGCCGGCGAGGCCTTGCTCGTGCAGGGAGACAACGGCGCCGGCAAGACCACCTTGTTGCGGGTGCTGGCCGGCCTGTTGCGCGCCGACGGCGGCGAGATCGACCTGGACGGCGAGCCGTCCGACCCGGCGCGGCGCGCCCGCGCGATCGCCTACCTCGGCCATCTGCCCGGGCTCAAGGCCGACCTGAGCGCGATGGAAAACCTCGACTTCCTGTGCGGCCTGCAGGGGCGCCGGCGCAGCCAGCTGCCCGAGAACGCCCTGGCCATCGTCGGCCTGGCCGGCTACGAGGACGCCCTCGCCCGCCAGCTTTCGGCCGGCCAGAAGAAACGCCTGTCGCTGGCCCGCCTGTGGATGGCGCCGGCGCCGCTATGGCTGCTCGACGAGCCCTACGCCAACCTCGACCTGGAAGGCATCGAGCTGGTCAATCGCATGGTCCAGGCTCACCTGCGCGAGGGCGGCGCCGCCCTGGTGACCACCCACGGCGCCTACGCCGCGCCGCCGGTGCGCACGCGCATGCTGGTCATGGAGAAGGCGGCATGAGCGCGCGCCAACGCAACCCGAGCCTGGCCGCCGCCACGCCCGGCCTGATCGGCTCGGCCCGCGCGCTGATGGCGCGCGACCTGCGCCTGCTCTGGCGCCGTCGCGGCGACGCCCTGCAGCCGGCGCTGTTCGCGGTGCTGGTGGTGATGTTGTTCGCGCTGGCCCTGGGCGGCGAAAAGCAGGCCCTGGCGAACGTGTCCGGCGCGGTGCTGTGGCTGTCGGCGCTGCTGGCCGGCCTGCTCGCCCTGGACACCCTGTTCCGCGGCGACGCCGAGGACGGCTCGCTGGAGCAATGGATGCTGGCGCCGGTGCCGCTGGGCTGGCTGGTCGCGGTGCGTACCTTCATGCACTGGGCCACCACCGCCCTGCCGCTGCTGGTCGCGACCCCGTTCCTCGGCGAGCTGCTGTACCTGCCGCGCGAGCAATTGCCGGTGCTGCTGGCCTCGCTGGCGCTGGGCACGCCGCTGCTGAGTCTGCTCGGCGCGGTGGTGGCCGCGCTGACGGTCGGGATGCGGCGCTCTGGTATCCTGGTGGCCTTGTTGGCGCTGCCGCTGTACGTTCCGGTGCTGGTGTTCGGGGCGGGCAGCGTGGCTCGCTCGGCCCAGGGACTGGACCCGGTTGGCGCGTTGCTGTTGCTGGCCGCCGGCCTGGTGGTCGCCCTGTTGCTGGCGCCGCTCGCGGCCGCCGCGGCGATCCGCATCGCATTGAACTGATCGCAACCAACAGACCTGCGCGGCCGTCGTCCGGCCGCGTCCCACCGCTCCAGGCCGCTCGCGACCCAGACACCCAGACCTCGACGAACCACTGAATGAATCCCCTCGTCCGCTGGTTCCACACACTCGGCTCGCCGCCCTACTTCGACCGCTTCGCCGCGCGCTGGGCGCCGTGGGGCTACGGCCTGGGCCTGCTGGTCATGGCCTGGGGCCTGTACTCGGCCCTGTTCCTGGTGCCGGCCGACTACCAGCAGAAGGACAGTTTCCGCATCCTCTATATCCACGTGCCCAGCGCCTGGATGAGCATGGCGGTGTTCGCGCTGATGGCGGTCTATGCCGCGATCGCCCTGGTCTGGCGGATCAAGCTGTGCGAGATCCTGGCGATGGCCTGCGCGCCGATCGGCGCCGGCTTCACCCTCATCACCCTGGCGACCGGTTCGATCTGGGGCAAGCCGATGTGGGGCACCTGGTGGGACTGGGACCCGCGCCTGACCACCGAGCTGATCCTGCTGTTCCTGTATCTGGGCGTGATCGGCCTGTACAACGCCATCGACGACCGCCGCGCCGCCGCGCGCGCCGCCGGCCTGCTGGCGATCGTCGGCGTGGCCTTGCTGCCGGTGATCCGCTACTCGGTGGTGTGGTGGAATTCGCTGCACCAGGGCCAGACCATCAGCCTGCTCGGCAAGTCGAGCATGGACCCGAGCATGATGGCGCCGCTGATCTGGATGATCGTCGGCACCAAGCTGTGGTTCCTCGGCGCGCTGCTGACGCGCGCCCGCGCCGACAACCTGCGCCGCGAACAGGGCAAGGCCTGGGTCGCCGCCCTCGCCGGCGCCGGCGCCGGCGCCGGCGCCGGCAACGAGGGTAGCCGCTAATGGAATACCGGGAATACATCATCGCCGCGTATGCGGTCTTCGCCATCGTGCTGGGCTGGGAGTTCGTCGCCGGCCGGCTGCAGATCCGCCGCGAGTTGCGCCTGGCGCGCGCGCGCGCGGCCCGCAGCGCAGCGCGCAGCCAAACCAGTGAGTTGAGCCGATGAATCCCACTCGCCGTCGCCGCCTGCTGTGGGTGGTCGGGCTGGTCGCCGCCGCCGGCGCCGCGACCGCCCTGGTCGCCACCGCCTTGCAGCGCAATGTCGCCTATCTGTACACGCCGAGCGAAATCCTGCGCGGCGAAGCCAGCGAACGCGCGCGCTTCCGCCTCGGCGGCATGGTCGCGGCCGGTTCGTTCAAGCGCACCCAGGGCACTCTGGACTCGCAGTTCCGCGTCACCGACGGCGACGCCGAGCTGGCGGTCGCCTACACCGGCATCCTGCCCGACCTGTTCCGCGAGAAGCAGGCGGTGGTCGCGACCGGCCGCATGCAGGGCGACACCTTCGTCGCCGAGGAGATCCTCGCCAAGCACGACGAGACCTACATGCCGAAGGAAGTCGCCGACAAGATGGGCGCCGCGCACAAGAAGCACGACGTCGCCGCTCCCGGCGGCGCGGAGCCGGCGCGTTGATCGCAGTGACCGCGGCGGTGGCGAGAGCGAATCCCCCTTGCCTGGCGTTTTCGAAGGGCGCAACGGCATGGATGGGTCATGCATCGCCGGATGAATTGCGCATCGTCGCCAAAGGCATAGCGGCATTGCCCGCTTCAACGCGTCCCGCTTGCCGTCCCCGTTTGTCCGAAGCGGACCGAGGGGGGCTTGCCTTCGCTTCCAGTTCGCCCTCCACCTTCGCAGGCGATGCCCATGCTGCCTGAACTCGGCCAGATCGCGCTGATCCTCGCCCTGCTGATCTCCATCGTTCAGGCCGGCCTGCCGATGCTCGGCGCGCATCGTGGCATCGCCCCGTGGATGGCGGTCGCGCGACCGGCGGCCTACGCGCAGCTGATCTTGGTCGGCTTCGCCTTCCTGATCCTGACCGAGGCCTTCGTCACTCAGGACTTCTCGCTGCGCTACGTCGCCGAGAACAGCAATTCGCTGCTGCCGATGGCGTACCGCTACTCGGCGGTGTGGGGCGCGCACGAAGGCTCCCTGCTGCTGTGGGCGCTGGTGCTGGCGCTGTGGACCGCTGCGGTCGCGCGCTTCTCCAGGGCGCTGCCGCCGCAGGTGATCGCGCGCGTGCTCGCGGTCATGGGCGTGATCAGCGTCGGCTTCCTGTCCTTCCTGATCTTCACCAGCAATCCGTTCGCGCGCCTGCTGCCGGCGGTCGCCGAGGGCCGCGACCTCAACCCGCTGCTGCAGGACCCGGGCCTGATCATCCATCCGCCGATGCTGTACATCGGCTACGTCGGCTTCTCGGTGCCGTTCGCCTTCGCCATCGCCGCCTTGCTCGACGGCAAGGTCGATGCGCGCTGGCTGCGCTGGACCCGGCCTTGGACCAACATCGCCTGGGCCTTCCTCACCCTCGGCATCGCCCTGGGCTCGTGGTGGGCGTATTACGAACTCGGCTGGGGCGGCTGGTGGTTCTGGGACCCGGTCGAGAACGCCAGCTTCATGCCCTGGCTCGCCGGCGCCGCGCTGCTGCATTCGCAGGCGGTCACCGAAAAGCGCGGCAGCTTCCGCGGCTGGACTCTGTTGCTCGCGATCGCCGCGTTCTCGCTGTCGCTGCTCGGCACCTTCCTGGTCCGCTCCGGCGTGCTGACCAGCGTGCACGCCTTCGCCGCCGACCCATCGCGCGGCCTGTTCGTGCTGATCTTCCTCGGCATCGTCATCGGCGGCTCGCTGCTGCTGTACGCCTTGCGCGTGCCGTCCGGCGACGACAACGGCGGCAAGCCGTTCGAACTCAGCTCGCGCGAGACCTTGCTGCTCGCCAACAATCTGCTGCTCGCCACCGCCTGCGCGATGGTCCTGCTCGGCACCTTGTATCCCTTGCTGGCCGATGCGCTCGAGCTCGGCAAGATTTCGGTGGGGCCGCCGTACTTCTCGCTGATGTTCCTGCTGCTGATGGCGCCGCTGGTGTTGCTGCTGCCGTTCGGCCCCCTGTTCCGCTGGCAGCGCGAGCAGCCCTCGCGTCCCTTGGCGATGCTGGTGCCCTGGGCCGGCCTCGCCCTCGGCGCGGCCATCGCCGCGTATTTCCTCGCCCCGCAGGGGCCGTGGAAGGTCGCCGCCGGCGTCGGCGGCGCGGTCTGGGTCGCGGCCGGCACTTTGCGCTTCGTGTGGACGCGCGTGCGCGGCAACGGCACCCGCTACACCGCCGAGATGCTCGGCATGACCCTGGCCCACCTCGGCGTCGCCGTGTTCCTGGTCGGCGCCCTGCTGGTCGAAGGCCTCAGCGTCCAGCGCGAAGTCGCGCTGGCGCCGGGCAAGAGCCTGGACCTCGGCCGCTACCAGTTCCGCTTCGACAGCGTCTCCCACCGCGTCGGGCCCAACTACGAAGCCGACTACGGCACCGTCACCGTGTTCGACGGCGACGAGGTGCTCGCAGTCATGCATCCGGAAAAGCGCGCCTACGCCAGCGGCGGCCAGGTCATGACCGAAGCGGCGATCGAGCGCGGCATCACCCGCGATCTGTATGTCGCCCTCGGCGAATCGCTCGGCGACGGCGCCTGGGCGGTGCGCGTGCACATCAAACCGTTCGTGCGCTGGGTCTGGCTGGGCGCGCTGCTGATGATGCTCGGCGGTTTCGTCGCCGCGGCCGACCGGCGGTTCCGGGTCAAGGCCGATAATCGCGAGGCCGACAGTCGCGAGGCCGGTGCGCGAGCGGTCGACGTGCGCGAGCCCGGCGGACGTTCGCCCGGGCCGCAGCCGGCGGCGGGCACCGTGGCGGCCACGGTCGCAGGATCCATTGCAGGAGAACAGGCATGAATACCCCCACCCCGCGCGGCAACAACAGCCGCTGGTTGCCCTTGGCGGTATTCGCTGCGTTGGCCGTGCTGCTCGCCGCCGGCGTCTGGCTAAGCCGCAAGCCGAACCGCGAGGCACTGCCGTCGCCGTTGATCGGCAAGCCGGCGCCGGCGTTCTCGCTGCCGGTGCTGCACGAAGCCGGCCGCCTGCTCTCGTCCGACGACCTGCGCGGAGCGCCCTACCTGCTGAACGTCTGGGGCAGCTGGTGCCCGGCCTGCCGCGACGAGCACCCGGTGCTGACCCGGTTCGCCGAAACCAAGCGCGTGCGGGTGATCGGCTTCAACTGGAAAGACGAACACGCCGACGCGCTGCGCTGGCTGGAGCAGTTCGGCAATCCGTACTGGGTCGTGGTCACCGACTACGAAGGCAAGTCGGCGATCGACTGGGGCATCTACGGCGCCCCGGAAACCTTCCTGGTCGACGGGCGCGGCATCGTGCGCTGGAAGTTCGTCGGCCCGCTGACCGACGCGACCATCCGCGACGAGCTGCTGCCGAAGCTGGCGGAAGTCGAGAAGGCGCGATGAGCGGCCGCGGCAAGAGCGCATCCCTCCCCCCCTCCTTCGAAGGGGCGGCCAGCTCGGGTTCGTTGGCTGCATCGACCGCATCCGATAGCCTCTCTCCTTTGAAAAAAACGCGCCCGGGGGGATTTGCCGTCCTCGCCCGATCGCTGCGCCGAATCACGAGCCGCGTCGCGTTCGCGTTGCTGCTGACCCTCTCCATCGCCGCGCCGCTCACCGCGCAGCCGGCCAACGACCCGGTGCCGCTGAGCTTCAACGACAGCGGCGAGGAGCGGCGTTTCCACGCCCTCGTCGCCGAGCTGCGCTGCGTGATGTGCCAGAACCAGTCGCTGGCCGATTCCAACGCCCAGATCGCCCACGATCTGCGCCGCGAAGTGCTGGATCTCATGCGCCAGGGCAAGGACGACGCCGAAATCAAGCAGTTCCTGGTCGCGCGTTATGGCGAGTTCGTGCTGTACCGGCCGCAGGTCGACTCCAAGACCTGGTTGCTGTGGTTCGGCCCGGCCCTGCTGCTGGCGGTGGGCGGCTTCGTGGTGGCGCGCATCGTGCGCCAGCGCAGCGCGGCGTCGACGCCCGCGCCGAACGACGACGAGCAAGAGTGGTGACGGCCGTGGCGATGGGCTCGACCTCGATGACGATGTTCGCGATCGCCGGCGCGACCCTGGTGGTGTTCGCGCTCGGGTTCGCCCTGTATCCGCTGTGGCGCTCGCGGCCGTGGCTCGGCGCCGGCGTCGGCCTGGCGCTGGCGGCGGTGACCGCGGCGCTGTACCTCGCGATCGGCACGCCGGCCGCGCTCAATCCGCAGCAGGTCAAGGCGCCGCAGACCCTGGCCGAGGCGGTGACTCAACTCGAAGTCGAACTGGACCGCGACCCCAACCAGATCGAGGGCTGGCGCCTGCTCGCCAGCGCCTACACCGCCCAAGGCCTGCACGAAAAAGCCCGCGATGCCTACGCGCGCGCGGTCAAGCTCGCCCCCGACAACCCCGACCTGCTCGCCGAGGCCGCCGAGGCGCGCGCGCTGGCGACGCCCGACCGGCGTTTCGACGCCGAAGCGGTGGCGATGCTGCAGCACGCCCTGAAGCAACAGCCGATGCATCAGCGTGCGCGCTGGTTCCTCGGCATCGCCCAACGCCAGGCCGAGCAGCCGGCCGAAGCGGCCAAGACCTGGGAACCGTTGCTCGCCGTGGTCGATCCGCGCACCGCCGCGAGCCTGCTCGAGCAGATCAACGGCGCGCGCCTGGAAGCCGGGCTGGAACCGATGCAGCCGCCGGCGCCGGCCCAGGCCGCCGCCGCGGGGCCCGGCCTCACCGTCAAGGTCAGCCTGGCGCCGGCGCTGGCGGCGAAATTGCCGGCCAATGCCAGCGTGTTCGTGCTCGCCCGCCAGACCAGCGGTGCGCCGATGCCGGTCGCGGTCGAGAAACTCGCGGCCAAGGACTTCCCGATCGAAGTCCGGCTCGACGACGGCGACAGCCCGATGCCGACCATGAAACTGTCCCAGCTCGCGCAGGTGCAGGTGCTCGCCCGCGTTTCGGCCTCCGGCAACGCGATCCCGCAGCCCGGCGACTTCGCCTCCGCGCCGGCCACCGCGCGCGTGGCCGGCAACGGCACGGTCGAGATCTTGATCGATCGCGTGGTCGAATGAGCGCGGCCGGGTCGGTCCCGCCGATCCGCAGCGGTTCGTCCACGTGCGAAACGCGGCCTGTGGCGCGATCGGAACGAGCGCATGACCGCACAAGCGATGCTGCGGCGACGCACGCCGAAACTATGCTTTAGGCTGCACGGCGACCGGCGCGGGCGAACGGAACAGGCGAGTCTCGCCGACCTCCGCAGCCCGCTCGGTGTTTCCCCTCCGACCCCATGGACACCGGCCCCCGGCCGGCCAGACGAGCGCAAGGCATGACCGAATTCATACCGCCCGGCACCCGCCACATCGACCTGCCCTCGCCGTTTCCGATGAAGCGCGGCGGCGCGCTGCACGGCGCCCGCATCGCCTACGAAACCTGGGGCGAGCTCAACGCCGCGCGCGACAACGCCATCCTGATCGTCACCGGTCTGTCGCCCGACGCGCACGCTGCGGCCAATGCCGGCAATCCGGAACCGGGCTGGTGGGAGGCGATGCTCGGCCCGGGCAAGCCGATCGACAGCGATGGCTGGTTCGTGGTCTGCGTGAACTCGCTCGGCAGCTGCAAGGGCTCGACCGGTCCGGCGTCGGTCGATCCGGTCACCGGCGAGCTGTACCGCCTCGAATTCCCCGAGCTGTCGATCGAAGACGGCGCCGATGCCGCCGCCCACGTGGTGCGCGCGCTCGGCATCGAGCGCCTGGCCTGCGTGATCGGCAATTCGATGGGCGGCATGACCGCACTGGCCTTGCTGATCCGCCACCCGGGCCTGGCGCGCAACCACATCAACATCTCCGGCGCGGCCCGCGCGCTGCCGTTCTCGATCGCGATCCGCTCGCTGCAACGCGAAGCGATCCGGCTGGACCCGCAGTGGAACCAGGGCCGCTACGACGACGCCCATTACCCCGAATCGGGCATGCGCATGGCGCGCAAGCTCGGCGTCATCACCTATCGCTCGGCGCTGGAATGGGACGGCCGCTTCGGCCGCGTGCGTCTGGACTCCGACCGCGCCGACGACGAGCCGTTCGGGCTCGAGTTCGAGGTCGAGAGCTACCTGGAAGGCCACGCGCGCCGCTTCGTGCGCCGCTTCGACCCCAACTGCTATCTGTACCTGAGCCGGTCGATGGATTGGTTCGACCTGGGCGATTATTGCGGCCAGACCCTCGCCGACAATGATGAACAGGTGCGCCTCGGCCTAGCCGCGATCCGGGTCGAGAAGGCCCTGGCGATCGGCGTCCAGACCGACATCCTGTTCCCGCTGCAGCAACAGCAGGAGATCGC
The DNA here is from genome assembly GCF_051217035.1 of Lysobacter sp. 1R34A. Lineage (NCBI taxonomy): Bacteria > Pseudomonadati > Pseudomonadota > Gammaproteobacteria > Lysobacterales > Lysobacteraceae > Lysobacter > Lysobacter sp. 1R34A. Next base: position 86,761 of record NZ_JBPKJP010000005.1, on the reverse strand, counting down.
CGACGGCCTGCGCGCCGGCGGCGCCGATGCGCGCTTCCTGCCGCTGGAATCGCCGCAGGGCCACGACGCCTTCCTGGTCGACATCGGCCGGTTCGGGCCGGCCGTGGCCGGATTCCTCGCCGAGCTGCGGGGACGCTAGGACAGACGTAGAATGGACCGCATGAACGCCACCGACGCCCTGCCCGACCTCGACTTCCCCGGCCACGACAAGCTGGTCGCCGCCATCGACGACGCCGTCGCCTGCGGCGACGAGCACGCGGTCACCGCGGCCTTGCGCAACACCTTGTGCAAGATGATCCGCGACCGCGACGTGCACCTGCCCGAATGCGTGTTCGATCCGATCGACGATCACTACGCCCGGCGCGAGATCTACCGCAGCCCGCAGCTCGGTTACAGCGTCGTGGCGATGACCTGGGGGCCAGGCCAGGGCACGCCGATGCACGACCACAGCGGCCTGTGGTGCGTCGAAGGCGTGTGGGACGGCGAACTCGAAATCACCCAGTTCGAACTGCTCGAACGCAACGGCGAAAACTTCCGCTTCCGCGCCGCCGGCGGCATGCATGCCGGCCCCGGCAGCGCCGGCAGCCTGATCCCGCCGCACGAATACCACACCATCCGCAACGCCAGTAACGACTCGGTCGCCGTGTCCCTGCACATCTACAAGGCGCCGATGGAAGCCTGCTCGATGTTCGAGCCGCGCGACGGCGAGTGGTTCCGTCGCGTCGACAAGTCGCTGGAAACCGACGAAGCGGCCTGAGCCGCCCGGCGCCGCCGCGCGCGGCGGCGCATATCGCATCGCGGGCATCGGCCCGATGACCGGCGCGCAGGCATGCCATCGCGACGCCGCATGGCATCCGGCTTATGACCCGTGCCGGCGCGGCCGACAAGGCGTAGCATCCGCGAGTTCGCTGCTTGCCCTCTCTCAGCCGCCGCCGGAGACCAGACGATGCTGACCGACCTGTTGCTTGCCGCTACCCACCACTTGCTGGTGTTCGCCCTGGTGTCGATGCTCGTCGCCGAATCGATCCTGTTGCGCGGCCCCATCGAGGGCGGCGTACTGCAGCGCCTGGCCCGGCTCGACGCCGGCTACGGCGGCTGCGCCGGCTTGTTGCTGCTGATCGGCCTGGGCCGCGTGTGGTATGGCATGAAGGGCCACGATTTCTACCTGCACAACCCCTGGTTCCACGCCAAGCTCGGCGCCTACGTCCTGGTCGGCCTGCTGTCGATCCTGCCCACCGTGCGCTTCCTGCGCTGGCGCAAGGCCCTCTCGCTCAACCCGGGCTACCTGCCGGACGCCGGCGAAGTCGCGAAGATGCGCGGCCTGGTACGTTTCGAACTGGTGCTGATCGCCGCGATCTTCGTCCTAGCCGCGTCGATGGCGCGCTACGGCGGCTTCTGAGCCGTCTGCGTTCGCAGCAGTCGCGCGGAGGCTCCGGCCCCGATTCCTTCCGATCGCCGATCGTTGCAGACCGTCTAGAAACACCGAGGACGACAAGGAGGCGAGCATGGCCTGGAAACTCATCGGATCTATGGTGTTGCTAGCGATGGTCGCCGTCGGGTCGTACCAGTCGGGCCGGTTCAGCCGCGAAGCAGAAATCAGGGCGCTACGCGTCCAGAACGACACCCGGAAAGAACGCGCCGATCGACTGGACCGTCTGAACCAGGTCTTGATGCAACCGTGCGAGAAGCACGCCCGGGCCGCCTCGGGCATGCTGGAGTCGAAGTAAGCCAGTCCACGGTAGTGAAGCCCGATCCGACACGCCAGCCTGGCGCCGAGGGCAAGCTCATGCCACCGACATCGGCAACACCCGCGATGGACGGATCGACAGGCCGAACGCTTTAACGAACCCCGACACGGCCCGAACGCCGGACCTGCTCGAGACGTGCAGACGCGGAGCGTTCGGCTCGCTATACTGCGCGTCCGCTGCCGGAGTGGCGGAATCGGTAGACGCAGCGGACTCAAAATCCGCCGCCCTTAAAAGCGTGTGGGTTCGAGTCCCACCTCCGGCACCATGAAAAAACAAGGGCTTAGCCGCAAGGCTTGGCCCTTTGTTTTTGCGACGTGCCGAGCCGGCCCGTCAATGCGAGAGCTCAATTCGGCTCGCCGGCCTCGTCGTCGGCCGCCAGCGCCACCGCCATCGAGGCGGTCGCGGCTTCGCTGGTTTCGAGCGGTTCCGCCACCGGCTCAGGGCGTTCCGCCACGCGCATCCGCGCCGCCGCCTGCCAGGCGGTCACGGTGCATCGGATGGCGGCGGCGGTTGCGAGCATGGGATCAGTTTTCTGAATGAGATCGACCACAGCCCAGGCATCGCCGGGTAGGGCCGCGACGGCCGGACGAAGGCCGCGACAGCAGGCCGCCACAAGGACATTGCGGCTCCAGTCCGCGCTCCCAGCGCCACAGACGCCAGAATGAATACATCATCATCGTGAAGCCGGCGCATACGCTGCCGAGCTGCAACGATCGTGCGATCGGCGCGAACGCCGCACCGGCGGGCGTATCGCCTAGTTCCAACAGTACCGTACCGGCCGCGATGCCGCCGGCGGCGATCACCAGCGCCGGCGCGAACAATTGCAGCAACATCCTGGCACCACGATTCATCGAGAGCTCTCCCCTTCTGCGCCCGGTAGCAGAACGTGGAGCGATCTCAGCCGATGAGACGATGGCCAGAATATGGCCAGCTTCGCGGCGACGCCCCTGCCATTCGTCGTGGCGGCGCCGCGACGCTTGGCGCTTGCGCAACGCCGCCGGTCGTGAGCAATCCGGCGCCATGGTCAGGGCTAGAATGGCGCGATGTGCCTGATCGCCCTCGCCTGGCAACACCACCCTCGCTATCGCCTGGCCTTGATCGCCAATCGCGACGAGGCCCATCAGCGCCCGACCGCCCCGGCGGGGCCCGACCCGGACAGCCCCGAGGTTTACGGCGGCCGCGACCTGCTGCAGGGCGGCAGTTGGCTGATGGCGTCGCGCGCCGGCCGTTTCGCCGCAGTCACCAACGTCCGCGCCGGGCTCAATCCCGAGGTCGCGCCGCGCTCGCGCGGCGGCCTGGTGCGCGGGTTCGTGCGCGATCGCATCGGCGCGGCCGACTATCTGGAAACCTTGCGTCCCGATGCGGCCGAGTTCGGCCGGTTCAACCTGTTGCTATGGGACGGCGAGGCCTTGATGTTCGCCAGCAATCATCCGCAGTTCGTCGCCGAACCGGTTGCGCCCGGCGTACATGCGATGTCGAACGGCGCCTTCGACGCGCCGTGGCCGAAGAGCGCCCACGCGACCCGCGCTTTGTCGTCGTGGCTGGATTCGTCGGCGTCGACCGCGCCGCAGTCCGGCACCGATCAACTGGGCATGCTGTTGTCGGCGCTCGCCGACAGCACGCCCGCGCCCGACGCCGCCTTGCCCGATACCGGCGTGGGCCTGGAACTCGAACGCATGCTGTCGCCGCCGTTCGTGCTCGGCGAGCGCTACGGCACGCGTTGCAGTACGGTGGTGTTGATCGATGAAGATTCGATCGCCTTCGTCGAGCGGCGCTTCGGCCCGAACGGCGCGCCCGCCGGCGAATCGGCGACCCTGCTGCCGCTGTCGCGGCACGATTGACCCGCGACCCGATGCGCCGACCAGGCTCGAACGAGCAAGCTGTCAAGCGTGCGCATGAAATAGACATGAGAAGACCCGGGCCTTCGAGATGTTCCTCGGGTGTCCGGGCCTTCCGTATCGGAGCGATTGCATTGGACTTTACGCCCGTTGCTTGTTCTCCGATGGGCGTAGATTAACGCCGCCGGCGTTACCGGCCGGTCAAATTTTCGTAAGCCCGGCCTGGCGTCGCCTGTTCAGGGCGTAGTGCTGCTACTAGGAACTAGAAACTAGAAACTAGGAGCGAGTAGGAACCGGCCTGGAGCTCTACTAGTTACTAGTAGTTACTAGTTCCTCACTACTAGTTCCTCGCTCCTAGCCCAAGGCCACCACCCCCGCCCGGTCTGGGCGTAGCGGTCGGCAGCGCGCTCGAACCGATTGCGCACGCTGACGCCGCCGCACAGCAGGTACAACGGCACGAACAGCGGGCCCAGCACCATGTACTGATAGACGTGGGCGCGCTCGTGATCGGCCAACAGGATCGGCGGTTCGTCGCCGTGGCCGGCGTCGTGGGCGTAGGTGAAGCACGGCGAATCCAGGCTGTCGCCGGTGTGCAGGATGACGTTGCCGAGGGTGATCGCCCCGCCCGGGCCCCACGGCCAGTGCTGGAACACCAGGGCCAGATCGCTGCGGCGCAAGCGCAGGCGCGCGCCGAACGGCATGCCGACGGCCCCGGCGAGCAGGCCCAGGATCGTGACCGGCGAGGTCCAGAGCATGCCGAGCGCGCCGCCGGCGATTCGCACGAAGCCAGCCAGTCAGCAGCCCTCTTCCGACATCAGCAGCCACAGGATCAGATACGCCAGCGCGACCGGCAGCACGAAGGTGGCCAGGGCGAGTACGACGAAAACGCCGCGCACCAGCACAGGATTCCACTGCAACCGCAGGGCGATGCCGCCGCAGACGCCGGCGATCATGCGGTCGTGGCGCGAGCGGCAGAAGGTTCGCGTGGTGCTGCTCATCCGGGCGTACTCCGGGGTTCCTGCGGGCCCGGAATCAGTCTAGCGCGTCAGGGTGATGGCGTCGTCGCCGGCTTGCGCAGCTGAACGAGACGGGCCTTGAGCCAGACGGCCGAGGGCACCGGCTGGGCACCGCCGCAGCGGACCCGGTAGGCCTGGCCGCTGAGGCTGCTTTCGCTGGCCGCGCGCTCGATGAACTGCTCGGCGGTGTCGGCCAGCTCGCGCTTGCGCAGGTAGGCCAGTTTCTTGCGCAGATGCGCCTGGGCGGCCTGGGCGTCGTGCCAGCTGCCGTTGCGCTCGAACTGGCAGGAGGAGCTGCCCAGCGCCTGGATCAGTTGTTCTATCTCGCGCTCGGCCTGGGCCGAGGGCACAGCCTGGGCGTTGCCCATTCCAGCGAACAGGCCGGCGAGCAGGCCGGAAAACAGGACCATCGCGGCCAGCGTCCCCATAAACGGGCTGGCCGGGAGGCTGGCGGAGGTCTGGCGGAAACAGGCGTGGGCGACGCGCATGCGAGGAATTAAAGCTTACCCAGCCAGGCGCCGACCACGTCGGCCCATATTGCGTAGCCGCTGCGGTTCATGTGCAGGGCGTCTTCCAGGAACAGCTCCGGCCGCGGCGCGCCGGAGGCCTGCAGCATCGGCGTGTAGACGTCGAGATAGTCCACGCCCTTCGCTTGCTGTGCGTATGCGCGCACCAGCGCATTCGCCTCGCGCACCTGCGGCAGCAAGGCCGCGCGCGAAGGGCTGGGCTTGATCGAGATGAAACCGATCCGCGCCTGCGGCGCGGCCGCGCGCACGCGCTCGACGAAGGCGACGAAATCGTCGCGCACCTGCGCCGGCGTGCGGCCTTCGTGCAAATCGTTGTCGCCGGCATAGAAGACCACCGCGCGCGGTTGATACGGGGTGACGATGCGATCGGCGTAATGGAGCGAATCGTAGACGCGCGAACCGCCGAAACCGCGATTGATGATGGCCACGCCGGGGAAGTCCGTGTCCAGGCTTCGCCACAGGCGGATCGAGGAACTGCCGACGAAGACGATGCTGCCGGGCCGGCGACGGACCACCGCGTCTTCGCGCTCGAAGGCCTGGATGTCGAGCTCCCAGCGGCTGGAATCGGTGGCGGCGGGAGCGGTTCGTACAGCGACCGGCGCTGCGGCGGCCGTCGCGGCCTCGGGTGCCGGTGCGGTGCTGGCACAGGCGCAAAGCAGGGCCGACAGCAAGGGAAGCAGGATGCGGCGCATGGGCGTTCTCTGACTGACGAGTGGCCGAGACTAAACGTCCCGGCGTTACGATGCATCCGGCAGTGCGGGTGCGTGGTTGCTCTTGCCCTCCCCCGGCCCTCTCCCGCAAGCGGAAGAGGAAGCGGTTCGCGTGCGTGGCGAGGCGCGCTCAGCGGCTGCGGCGCCGCCGTCGTTTTGACCCGCTTCAGCGCGAGCGCTGCGCCAGCCAGTCGTGGATCGCCTGCGGCACTTCGCGCTGGGCGCGGCCGGACACGTAGATGCCGATGTGGCCGCCACGGAACGACAGTTCCGAGTAGTCCTCGGTGCCGACCAGCTTGGCCAGCGCGCGCGACGCGGCCGGTGGCACCAGATGGTCTTGTTCGGCGAAGATGTTCAGCACCGGCATGCCGATGTAAGCCAGGTCGACCGCGCGGCCGCCGATGTCGATGCCGCCGTTGACGAAGCCGTTGCCCTGATAGAACTGCTTGATGAACTGGCGAAAGGCTTCGCCGGCCTGGTCGGGCGAGTCGAAGATCCATTTCTCCATGCGCAGGAAATCCTCGAGCGCGCGCTTGTCGTCGAGGATGTCGATCAGGCCGACGTATTTCTGCACGAACAAGCGCCACGGCTTCAAGGTGAGGTAGCACCAGTTCATCACGTCGGCCGGGACGTTGCCGAGGGTGTCGACGAACTGGTCGATGTCCAGGCCGCGGGTCCAGTTCGACAGCATGTTGTCGTCGGTGTGGAAATCCACCGGCGTCACCATGGTGATCAGGTTGCGGACCTTGTTCGGGTTCAGGGCCGAGTAGCACAGCGAGAACGCGCCGCCCTGGCAGATGCCGAGCAGGTTGATCGCGTCCATGCGGTACTCGCGGCGCAGGTGGTCGACCGCGCCGCCGAGGAAACGCTGGATGTAGTCCTCGAGTTCTAGATAGCGGTCGGAACGGTCCGGATAACCCCAATCGAGGATGTAGACGTCTTCGCCGCGTTCGAGCAAGCCGCGCACGATCGACTTGTCGGCCTGCAGGTCGACCATGTAAGGGCGGTTGACCAGGGCGTAGGCGATCAGCAGCGGCACCTTCGCGGTCGGCGCCTTGTCGCCGCGGAAACGGTACAGCGCCACCTTGCCGTCGCGCCAGACTTCCTCGCGCGCGGTCGCGCCGTAGTCGATGTCGCCGACCTGGTGCAAAGACTCCAGGCCGGCGCGTAATTTGTTCTGCGCCTGCATCGCTTCCTGGGCCAGGGATTCGGCGCTGAAATTGATCGGTGCGGTCATGTCAGCGCGCCTTCTTGTTGGGCTGGGCCGGCTTCACCGCGGCGGAGTCGGGCCGCGCCGGCGGCTGCGGGCGGGCGATTGCTGTCTTCTTCGCCGGATTGGGCTTGCCCGCAGCGACGGCGGCCGACTTGCTGGCGGCGGCCGCGGCGGCCTGGGCCGCGCGCGGCTTGACGATCTTCTTCGGCGCCGGCTTGGCGGATTTTGCCGCAGATTTCTTGGCCGCGGGCTCGGCGGCCGGTTGCGCCTGCGCGCGCGGCGCGTCCGCCGGACGACGCGGCGCCTCGTTCGCGCCCGAGGAGCGCGATTGCTGCACCTCGTCGCGCAGCCTGCGCAGTTCGCGTTCGAGCTGGACGATCTTGCGATGCGCGGCATCGATCTCGGTCCGGGTCGGGATGCCGAACGTGCCGCTGGCCTGCTCGATCTCTTTCTGCACGCCGGCGCGCAGACGCATCTGCGAATTCACCAGCGCCGCATAGGCGTCGCGGAAGCGCGGCGACAAGGCGATCTGCGCATAGGCCTCTTCGGCGGCATCGATCCACAGGTCGAACAAGGCGCGCGCGCTGCTGATCTGGCGGCCCGGCTCGCTGCGTTCGGCCAGCTTGTCCTCGAAGCGCGCGAATGCGTCCTGGCCGGCTTCGGCCATCAGCGCGTTATAGGCCTGACTCTGCTTCTGGTAGTCCATGTGCGCCTGCGCCAGCGCCTGCAGGCGCTCCTGGTGCTCGCGGGCGAAACCGAACGCCGGCAGGCCGAAGATCGATTGGCCCTGGCCCTGCAGGCGCTCCAGGTAAGGCGCGATCTGCTCGACCCAGCGCGACAAGTCCTGCTGGCCCGGGCCGCGCATCGCTCCGAACACGTCGGCGAAAGGGTTGGCGGCATCGCCGCCGAGGGCGCGCTTCCAGGCGCCGGCGATGTCGCCGGCCGAGGCGTCGCTGCCGGCGAACTGCGCCGCCAGTTTCTGGATTTCGCCGAACCAGCCGCGCGCCTGGCTGTTGAAACGGTCCAGGGTTTCGTCGGCCTGCGGGCTCGCGCCCTTGGCCAACTGCGACCACCAGTTCACCGCCTCGTTCCAACCCGGTACCGACGGCTGTGCAGGCTGCGCGCCGGTGCCGCGCATCATCTGCCCCCATGCGCTCCAGTACTGTCGCGCCAACGCATCCAGGTCGGGCCCGGCGCCGAAATCGCCGGGATGAGTCGAGCCGAAACCGAAATTCGCCATCGCCGCCTCCATGATTTGCCCCGATCATAGCAACGGCCTGTTGCCGCGCGCTGCATGTTCGCCGTGTTGACGCGAACGGCTCGACACTTCGATCGGCCGCGATACGCAAACTGCGTGCGGCTACGCGGTCGGCCCGGGCTTGGGTATGCTTGCGGCACATTCAGGCAAGGAGCCACTCGTGGCCATTGGCGAGTATTCGCAGATCTACCGCGGCAAGCGCATCGTGAATTTCAGCATGGGCGACACGCCCGCCGGCGGCGACGTCGTCTACCGCCTCCACCAGGATTACGACAGCGCCGAAAGCCAGGGCGACCTGCTCGGCAGCCTGCTGTCGCAGGTCGATCCGGGCGCGCTCGAAGCCCTGGTCATCGGTCCCTGGAGCGAAGCCCACGACGAAGGCCCGTCGGGCTATCTCGACCTGCTGATCGAACGCCGCGCCGAACTGCCCGCGCTCAAGGGCCTGTTCGTCGGCGACATGACCTACGAAGACTGCGAGATCTCCTGGATCATCCAGACCTCGTACAACGCCCTGCTCGCCGCCTATCCGGCGCTGGAATCGCTGCGCATCCGCGGCTCCAGCGGCCTGGAGCTGCAAGCCTTCGAACACGAGCACCTGCAGGAGCTGGCGATCGAATGCGGCGGCCTGCCCTCGAAGATCGTCGACGCTCTCGCAGGCTCCAGGCTGCCGGCCCTGCGCCACCTCGAACTGTGGCTCGGCGACGACAACTACGGCTACGACGGCGACCTGGCGACCTACCAGCGCCTGTTCACCGCGATCCAGCCCGAGCGCCTGCGTTACCTGGGCCTGCGCAACGCCAGCATCAGCGACGAACTCGCCGTATGGCTGGCCGCGCAACCGTGGCTCGGCGGTCTGCAGACCCTCGACCTGTCGCTGGGCACCATCGGCGACATCGGCGCGCAGGCACTGTTCGAAAGCCCCCATCTCGGCGGCATCGAGCGGATCAACCTGAGCCATCACTACATCTCGCCGGAGTGGCAGGCCAAGCTCGCCAGCCTGTCCTGCGAGGTGGTCCTCGACGAGCACGAAGACGAGGACGACGGCGAACGCTACGTCGCAGTCGCCGAGTAAGCCGTGCCCGCCGCCTCCTGGCTGCTGTTCGGTCCGCGCGCCAGCCGCCGGGTCCAGGGACTGCAGCAGGCCTTGCGAGAGCGCGGCCTGGCCGCGGCCGAGGTGGTCGACTACCAGGCCCTGCTGAGCGAGCCGGAACGCGCCGCCGAGGCGATCGCCGGCCATCGCGGCGCCCTGGTCAAGCTCGAGTCGCCCGGCGAAGCGCCGGCCCTGCACGCCGCCCTGATCGAACGCGGCTGGCAACGGCACGGCGCGACGGGCCCGGCGCCGCACGCGCTCGAGCACGGCGAGCTCGCCCACCAGCACTACTGGTACGCCGGCTTTGCCGATCTGCTGCGCGCGCTGCCGGCCGATGCGGCTTACCTCAACCCGCCCGACGACATCGCCTGCATGAGCGACAAGCTGGTCTGCCAGCAGCGCTGCATCGGCGCCGGGGTCGAGGTGCCGCCGTTGCTCGGCCCGGTCGAAGGCTATGAGCACCTGCGCGAACGCCTGCACGACGCCGGCTGCGACCAGGTCTTCGTCAAGGCGCGCTACGGCTCCTCGGGCGCCGGCGTGCTGGCGTATCGGCGCAACCGCGCCGGCCGCGAGCTCGCCTACGGCTCGGCCGAACTGGCCGACAGCGGCGGACGTGTGCGCATATTCAATTCGTTGCGCCCGCGCCGTTACACCGACGGCCGCGACATCGCCCGGCTCGTCGACCTGCTCGCCCTGCAAGGCGCCTATGCCGAGCGCTGGATCGCCAAGCCGCGCGCACCCGATGCGCACGGCGGCCATTACGATCTGCGCGTGGTCGCGCTCGACGGACAGGCGCGGCAGCGCGTCGCCCGGATCAGCCGCGGGCCGCTGACCAACCTGCACCTGGGCAACCGCCGCGGCGCGACGGAAGCCTGGTTCGACTGCGTCGCGATGCAGGCGCTCGAAGCCGCGACCGCGCGCGCCGCCGGCGCGTTCCCGCGCAGCCGCATGATCGGCTTCGACCTGATCCTGCGCGAGCGCCGCAGTTGGCTGCTCGAAGCCAACGCTTTCGGCGACCTGCTGCCGAACCTGCTGTGGCGAGGCCGCGATACTTACCAGGACCAGGCCGCGCTGGCGCCGTCGCCGCCGGCCCGCAGCGCTCCGGATCGACTGCCCGCCCATGCCTGACGCCCTGCCCGACATGCACGCCATCGTCGGCGATCACGACTTGGTCCTGATCACCCTCGATACCTTGCGCTACGACGCCGCCCAGGCCTGTTTCGCACGCGGCGAATTGCCGGTGCTCGGGCCGCACCTGCCGCCGGGCGGCTGGGAGCGCCGGCACACGCCGGGCAGCTTCACCTATGCCGCGCACGCGGCGTTCTTCGCCGGCTTCCTGCCCACGCCGGCCGCGCCCGGCCCGCATCCGCGCCTGTTCGCGCTCGACTTCGAAGGCAGCGAAACCACCGCGGCGGGCACCTATGTGTTCCGCGACCGCGCCGACATCGTCTCCGGCCTGCACGACGCCGGCTATCGCACCATCTGCATCGGCGGGGTCGGCTTCTTCAACAAGCGCAATCGGCTGGGTTCGCAGTTGCCGGGCCTGTTCGACGAGAGCCATTGGGAACCGGGCTTCGGCGTCGCCGCGATCGACTCCACCGAGCGGCAGGTCGCCCTGGCCTGCGCGCGCCTGCGCAGCGAGGATCTGCGCGATACCCGCTGCTTCGTCTTCATCAACGTCTCCGCCCTGCACCAACCCAATCGCCACTACCTCCCCGGCGCCGAACGCGACGGCTACGACAGCCATTGCGCCGCGCTGCGCTACGTCGATGCCGCGCTGGCCCCGTTGTTCGCTGCCTTGCGCGAACGCGGGCGCGCCTTCGTCATCGCCTGCTCCGACCACGGCACCGCCTACGGCGAGGACGGCTACCACGGCCACCGCCTCGCCCACGAGGTGGTGATGACCGTGCCCTACGCGCATTTCATACTCTCGCCATGACCGCTCCCCTTGCTTCGCCCGGCCTCGCCGACCTGCTCAGCCTGCCGCCGTACCAGGCCTATTCGTATTCCTATCCGCACAAGACCGCCTACCGGCCGATCGAGCCGGCGCGGCCGCTGTCGCGGCTGTGGGCCGGCGAACGTCGCGACGCCCTGTTCCTGTACCTGCACATTCCGTTTTGTTCCTACCGCTGCGGCTTCTGCAATCTGTTCGCGCTGGCGCGGCCCGAGCCGGCCAAGGTCGACGCCTACCTGGCGCAGATGGAGCGGCAGTTGCAGGCCACCGCCGAGGCCCTCGGCGATCATCGCTTCGTGCGCTTCGCCCTCGGCGGCGGCACCCCGACCTACCTCGACGCCGAACAACTGCGCCGGGTATTCGCGATGGTCGAGCGGCATGCCTCGATCGATCTGAAAACCACGCCGGCCGGCATCGAGGTGTCGCCGGAAACCGTCGATGCCGACAAGCTGCGGGTCTGCCGCGAGGCCGGCATCGACCGGGTCAGCATGGGCATCCAGAGCTTCAGCGACGCCGAGGTGCGTTCGCTGGTGCGGCCGCAGCAGCGCGAAGTGGTCGAACGCGCGATCGCGACGATCCGCGGCCGGGCCTTCCCGATCCTCAACCTCGATCTGATCTACGGCATCGCCGGGCAGACGGTGGCGAGTTTCCTCGCCTCGATCGACAGCGCGCTGAGCCACCGGCCCGAAGAAATCTATCTGTATCCGCTGTACGTACGGCCGCTGACCGGCCTGGGCCGGATCGAGGCCAAGGCCGGCGCCAAGCCCGGTTTCGCCCTGCAGCCCGAGCCCGTGGACACGCGCCTGGCGCTGTACGAGGCCGGCCGCGACCATCTGCTCGCCGCCGGCTACCAACAGGTGTCGATGCGCATGTTCCGCGCCCCGCATTCGCCCGACATCGCCGCACCGGTCTATTGCTGCCAGAGCGACGGCATGGTCGGCGTGGGCTGCGGCGCGCGCTCCTATACCGGCCGCCTGCATTACTCCAGCGAGTACGGCGTGGCCCGGCGCAGCGTCGCCGAAATACTCGACCACTACCTGACCCGCGACCCGGCCTCGTTCGCCTATGCCGACTACGGCATCGAGCTCGACGACGACGAGCGCCGGCGCCGCCACGTCATCCAGTCCCTGCTGATCCGTCCGGGCTTGGACCGCGACGACTATCGCCGCCGGTTCGGCGCCGACTGCCTGGACGACCTGCCGCAGTTGCGCGATCTGCTCGATCTCGGCCTCGCCCGCGGCGACGAGGCCATGCTCGCCCTGACCGACGCCGGCCTCGCCCGCGCCGACACCATCGGCCCCTGGCTGACCTCGGCGCGCATCGCCGAGCGCATGCACGACTACCGCCTCGGCTGAGCGCATGCACCTGTCCCTGCTCTATCGCGGCCGGCTCAGCAGTTGCAACTACGAGTGCGCCTATTGCCCGTTCGCGAAGACCTACGACAGCCGCGCCGCCCTGCGCCGCGACGCCGAGGACCTGGCGCGCTTCGTCGACTGGGCGGCCCAGCAGCGCATGGAGTTGTCGATCCTGTTCACGCCCTGGGGCGAGGGCCTGGTGCGCCGCCACTACCGCGAGGCGATGACCCGCCTGAGCCATCTGCCGCACGTGCGCCGGGTCGCGATCCAGACCAACCTGTGCGTCGGCATGCGCTGGCTCGACGAGGTCGACACCCGCAGGCTCGCGCTGTGGTGCACCTACCACCCGACCCAGGTCGCCCGCGCGGCCTTCCTCGCCCGTTGCCGCGAACTCGACCGCCGCGGCGTACGCCACAGCGTCGGCATGGTCGCGCTGCACGAGCACCTGGACGAAATCGACGCGCTGCGCGCGGAACTGCCGGCGCATACGCCGCTGTGGCTCAACGCCTACGACGAGCGTCCGCCGGGTTATTACGACGAGGCGCAGATCGAGCGCCTGCAGCGCATCGACCCGCACTTCCGCTACAACCTCGACCCCGCGCCGAGCCTGGGCGCGCCCTGCCTGACCGGCGAGAGCGTGGTCTCGGTCGACGGCGACGGCAACGTCAAGCGCTGCCACTTCGTCGCCGAACCGCTCGGCAACCTCTACGACGGCAGCTACGCCGCGCAACTGCGCGCCCGCCGTTGCCCCAACGCGCGGTGCGACTGCTACATCGGCTACGCCCACCGCCCCGACCTGCCGTTCCAGCGCGATTACGCAGGCGGCGTACTGGAACGGGTGCCGTCGTTCGTCCTATGACTTCGGCGGGCCCGCATGCCCGCCTCGCCCCCAGCCGGTCGCCGATCCGGTCGCCTTGAACCGGCAGACCACCCTCTTCCCATGCAAAGGAACGCCCATGTCCCGCAACCCGCTCCGTAATGCGCTGTTGGCCGCGCTGTTGATTCCGGCCGTGCTCGCGCCGGCCATCGACCCGGCCTTCGCCGCCAAGCCGTCCAAGGCCGCCAAAGCCAAGACTCGCGCGCCCAAGATCACCATGAAGCCCGAGCAGGTCGCCGAGCTCTACGCGCGCGTCGCGCTGAGGCAGGACCTCGAAGCGGCGAAGCAACTCAACGCCTATTCCAAGCCGCTGTACGCCAACAACGAAAACGCCTTCGATCTCGAGGGCCTGGCCGACACGGCCGGAATGGAGCAGCAGTACGAAGGCTTCGCCGACGGCATCCTGGCGGACATGCCGAAGGTCGACAAAGCCAAGGCCAAGCCCGCCCTCGCCGCGGCGATCAAACGGGTCAATCAGCTCGCGGCCGGCGCGCAATGCCGCGGCCTGTCGAACACCGAACAGGCGAACGAGTACGTCAAGAACGGACGGATCAGCGAGGTCGAGCTCGAATGCACCGTGCCGGCGCTGAGCGCGCGCATGCAGGACGTGCTGGCCAAGAAGGGCAATCCGGCCAAGCTCAAGACCAAGAAATTGCTGGAAGGGCTGGCCGAGTTCGATCGCCTGCTCGATCAAGCCGGCAGCCGGGTGATTCCGGCCACGATGACGTTGTACGCGCCGGGCAAGGGACAGCCGTGGTCCACCGGCAGCTATAACGACATCATCGAGACCGTGCACAACGGCATGTACGCCGAAGTCGCGGCCGATTAAGGCCGGCAAGGCCGGTCGAAACTGTTCGGGCGAGTGCCCGCGGCGGCGCAACGACCGCATCGGCCATGCGCGCGCCGCGGCGCGCGCATCCCTCATATGCATCCGTCGCGCGATCTCGTCGGCGCGCTTGCGACCCTTGCCTTGTCGACGATCGCGGCTCGACGTGCGCGCCGCGCGCACGATACGTCGATACGTCGATACGTCGATGCGCATCGCAGGCCTTACCCATTCGCTTATCGAGCCAGGCAAAGACAGGCCATGAAAGCGCGGCCACGAACGCGTGCATGTCGGCGATTTTTCGTTCTTCGTACGCACGAAAACACAGAAGGCCGCCTTTCGGCGGCCTTCTGTGTTGTTTGGCGTCCCCACGGGGATTCGAACCCCGGTCGCTACCGTGAAAGGGTAATGTCCTAGGCCTCTAGACGATGGGGACAAAACTTGTTGTTCTTGCAGCTAACTCGTCCGGAAACCCTTTCAGTTCCGAAGAGTGGTGGAGCCAGCCGGGATCGAACCGGCGACCTCTACAATGCCATTGTAGCGCTCTCCCAGCTGAGCTATGGCCCCACGTGCTGGAAAGACGAACATCTTAGCGGGCGTTCAGCGATGTCGTCAAGCATTCATCGCTAAATTTTTTCCCGGTCCCGCGTCGCCTGGGCCGATCGGATCGGGCTGCGCGGGGTCGTGTTCGACCGGGCGCAATGTTGCCATGCCATGACCCCGTTCCGCTAGATACTCGAGCCACTTTCCTAAAAAAGTATTCATGCGCATGCGGTGGCCGATCAGCTCCGCCGGCGGCGGGTACATGCCGATGACGTCCTGCCAGCGCCGGCCGACATAGCAATGGGTGGCTTCGACCTGGTGCGCGTCGTGATAAAGCCGCAGGTACGCCGAAGGGTCGGGCTCGCCGGTCAAGGGGTCCTGCAGCGCATACGTCAAGCGCATTTCGGTGGTGTAACGGTGTTGCTCGATCACGTCCAGGCGCAGGTCGAGGCCGTCGCCGACCTCGGACAGGTACACGCCGCGCGCGAGTTCGGCCGGAGAAAACAGGCGCGAGAGGCGGTCGTGGTTCTCCGCATACAAGCCCATCAACCAGCCGAAACGGCTGAGTTTGGGAAGGCGCGCGAAGCGGGAGGCGGCTGTGCTCATGTTCGCGATCCTACACGCCTTGCGCAGCCCGCGGCAGCATTGACGAAATAGCGAAAAAGCCTTAATTTATAGGCTCTTCGCCAAGGCGAACGGGACAGGCGGAACGCTGGGGAGCGGACTGCGCAATTCAAGCCCCGGCCCCGGTCGCGACACACGCTGCTACGCCCCGGTTCATACGCTTATCCGCGAGCCGCCGCTCGCTTTCCTGCTCCGCAACGCATCCAGGGCTTCCCTGCCCGTCCGTGCCCGGGCGCATCCGCTGCCGCTCACGGCGGCGCGGCAGGCCGGTTCAGAACATCTCGCGGTGGATGCCCAGAGTGGTCAGCACCTTGCTCGAGATTTCCTCGATCGAGGTATGGGTGGTGCTCAGGGTCGGAATGCGCTCGGCCCGGAACATCATCTCGGCCGCGGCGACCTCGCGCTTGCAGGTCTCGAATTGGGCGTAACGCGAATTCGGCCGGCGTTCCTGGCGGATCTGCTGCAGCCGGATCGGGTCGATGGTCAGGCCGAACAGCTTGTTGCGGTACGGCCGCAGGCGCGGCGGCAGGCGGTCGTGCTCGAGGTCCTCCTCGGTCAGCGGGTAGTTGGCCGCGCGCACCCCGTAATGCAGCGCCAGATAAACGCAGGTCGGGGTCTTGCCGGCCCGCGACACCGCCACCAGGATCAGGTCGGCCTCGGCGTAGTCGACGCTGGCCCCGTCGTCGTGGGTCAGGGCGAAATTCATCGCATTGATGCGGCGGTGGTAGGTCTCGAAATCGGCGATGCCGTGGGCCTGGCCGATCCGGCGCTGGCGGGTCTCGTGCAGCTCGCGTTCCAGCGGTTCGATGAACGGCGCGAATACGTCCAGCATCAGCGCCCCGCTCTCGGCCAGGGCCGCGCCCACCTCCCCGTCCATGCAGGAATTGATCACCACCGGCCGCACCCCGTGGACCACGGCGGCCTCGCGGATCCGCGCCGCGGCGTCCTGGGCGCGCTCGACGCTGTCCACGAAGGCGATGCGATCGGTGACGAACCGGGTCTCGGTGAACTGGGTCAGCAAACTGTGACCGATGGTCTCGGCGGTGATGCCGGTGCCGTCGGAAACGTAGAAAACCGGTCTTGTGCCTGCCATCGCCCACCCCATCGTTCCGCTGCGCCAATACGAAAAAGCCCGTCGGATCAAGCTTGTATGCACCCGACGCCCGGGCGATCATAGCCGCTTGGCCGCGCCCCTGACGTGTCCTCCCCCCTCGGAGATTGTGTGTCTTGAACGAGAACATCCTCTGGCTGCACGCGTTACGCCTCAACGATCTCGCCCGCGTAGGCGGCAAGAACTCCTCGCTCGGCGAAATGATCGGCAACCTCGCCAACCTCGGCGTATCGGTGCCAGGCGGCTACGCCACCACCTCGGAAGCCTTCAAGGCCTTCATCGCCCATAACAATCTGCACCAGCGCATCTTCGACAAGCTGGCGACCCTGGACGTGGAAGACGTGCCGGCGCTGAACGCGGCCGGCGCCGAAATCCGCGGCTGGGTCATCGAGTCGCCCCTGCAGGACGATCTCGACCGGGACATCCGCAGCGCCTACCGCAAGCTGTGCAGCGAGAACGGCGGCGGCGACGTCGCGGTCGCGGTGCGCTCCTCGGCCACCGCCGAAGACCTCCCCGACGCGTCCTTCGCCGGCCAGCAGGAAACCTTCCTGAACGTCACCGGCGAAGACGACGTGGTCCGCAAGGTCAAGGAAGTGTTCGCCAGCCTCTACAACGACCGCGCCATCGCCTACCGGGTGCATCACGGCTTCAAGCACGAAGACGTGTTCCTGTCCGCCGGTGTGCAGCTGATGGTGCGCTCCGACGTCGGCGCCTCCGGCGTGCTGTTCACCCTCGACACCGAGTCGGGCTTCCGCGACGTGGTCTTCATCACCTCCAGCTACGGCCTGGGCGAGATGGTCGTGCAAGGCGCGGTCAACCCCGACGAGTTCTACGTCTACAAGCCCACCCTGCAGCAGGGCAAGCCGGCGATCCTGCGCCGCTCGGTCGGCGCCAAGCAGCTGCGCATGGTCTATTCCGACCGGCCCGGCGAGCGCGTGCGCACCGAGAACACCCCGGCCGAACTGCGCGCGACGTTCTCGATCAACGACGCCGACGTGCACGAGCTCGCCAAGCAGGCGCTGGTGATCGAAAAGCATTACGGCCGCCCGATGGACGTGGAATGGGCGAAGGACGGCGTCAGCGGCAAGCTGTTCATCGTCCAGGCGCGCCCGGAAACGGTGAAGTCGCGCGGCAAGGCCACCCAGATCGAGCGTTACCAGCTCGAAAAGCGCGGCGAAGTCATCACCGAGGGCCGCGCGATCGGCCAGAAGATCGGCAGCGGCGTGGCGCGCGTGGTGCGCAACCTCGACGACATGAACCGGGTGCAGCCCGGCGACGTGCTCGTCGCCGACATGACCGACCCCGATTGGGAGCCGGTGATGAAGCGCGCCGCGGCGATCGTGACCAACCGCGGCGGCCGCACCTGCCACGCGGCGATCATCGCCCGCGAGCTCGGCGTGCCGGCCGTGGTCGGCACCAGCAACGGCCTGGAGACGATCAAGGACGGCCAGGTCGTCACGGTCAGCTGCGCCGAAGGCGACACCGGTTTCATCTACGACGGCAGCCTGCCGTTCGAGCGCCATGTCGCCGACCTGGACAAGATGCCGCCGGCGCCGCTGAAGGTGATGATGAACGTCGCCAACCCGGAGCGCGCGTTCGACTTCGCGATGCTGCCTAACGCCGGCGTCGGCCTGGCGCGCCTGGAGATGATCATCGCCAGCCACATCGGCATCCATCCGAAGGCGCTGCTCGAATACGCCTCGCAGGACGCCGACACCAAGAAGAAGATCGACGCCAAGATCGCCGGCTACGGCAACGATCCGGTGCAGTTCTACGTCGACCGCCTGGCCGAAGGCATCGCCACCATCACCGCGTCGTTCGCGCCGCATCCGGTGATCGTGCGCCTGTCGGACTTCAAGTCCAACGAATACGCCAACCTGATCGGCGGCACCCGCTACGAGCCGCACGAAGAGAACCCGATGATCGGCTTCCGCGGCGCCAGCCGTTACGTCGACCCGAGCTTCTCCGATGCCTTCGCCCTGGAATGCCAGGCGGTGTTGAAGGTGCGCGAGGAAATGGGCCTGACCAATTGCTGGATCATGATCCCGTTCGTGCGCACCCTCGACGAGGGCCGCCGCGTGCTCGAAGTTCTCGAGAAGAACGGCCTGCGCAAGGGCGAGAATGGGTTAAAGATCATCATGATGTGCGAGGTGCCCTCGAACGCCCTGCTGGCCGACGAGTTCCTCGAGATCTTCGACGGCTTCTCGATCGGCTCCAACGACCTGACCCAGCTCAGCCTCGGCCTGGACCGCGACTCGGCGATCGTCGCCCACCTGTTCGACGAACGCGACCCGGCGGTCAAGAAGCTGCTGGCGATGGCGATCTCGGCCGCGCGCGCCAAGGGCAAGTACGTCGGCATCTGCGGCCAGGGCCCGAGCGATCACCCCGACCTGGCCGAATGGCTGATGGACCAGGGCATCGAATCGGTGTCGCTGAACCCGGACACCGTGGTCGACACTTGGCTGCGCCTGGCCAAGGCCAAAGCCAAGGCCCAGGTCTGAGCGCACGATGACGGAAAAGGACGCGGTGCAGACGCTGGTCCCCAAGTCCCTGCTGGGACTTGAGGCCGGCTTCGACATCGACAAGCTGCTCGCCTGGGCGCAGACCAAGGGCCTGGTCCTGATCGGCGCCCTGGCGATCCTGCTGATCGGCCTGTGGCTGGCCAAGTGGCTGTCGCGCGCGCTGGAACGGGTCATGACCCGCGCCAACATGGAAGTCACCCTGCGTGGCTTCCTGCGCAACATCGCCTATGCGGCGATGATCGTGATCGTCGCGGTCGCCGCCCTGCAGCAGCTCGGCGTGCCGATGACCTCGGTGCTCGCCGTGCTCGGCGCCGCCGGCCTGGCGATCGGCCTGGCGCTGAAGGATTCGCTGTCGAACATCGCCTCCGGCGTGATGCTGATCGTGCTGCGCCCGTTCCGTGCCGGCGACCATGTCCAGGCCGCCGGCATCGAGGGCACGGTCGAGCAGATCCGGGTGTTTCAGACCCGCCTGCGCACCATCGACAACCGGGTGATCGTGCTGCCGAACAGCCTGATCACGACCGCGGCGATCATCAACTTCACCGCCAACCCGAAGCGCCGCATCGACCTGACCGTCGGCGTGGGCTACGACGACGACCTCAAGGTCGCCAAGGCCACCCTGCTCGCCCTGGCCACCGCGCACCCGAACGTGCTGCAGGACCCGGCGCCGGAAGTCCTGGTGACCGCCCTGGCCGAGAGCAGCGTCAATCTGGAGCTGCGCTCCTGGGTCAAGACCGCGAACCTGCTGCGGACCAAGAGCGACCTGGTCGAAGGCATCCGCAACGAACTGATCGGCAAGGGCCTCAACATCCCCTACCCGCAGCGCGACCTGCACGTGTATCACCACGATGCCGACGGCCGCCCGCTGACCGAAGTGCTGACCAAGGCCGTCGCCGACGATGGCGACCTGCCCAGGCCGGCGGTCAAGCCGAAGGCGTGAGGCGCGGCCGCTTCGGCCAGCCGAAGCGGCGAACGGCTTGTGTGTAGGAGCGGCGTGAGCCGCGACCAATCGGGATGGTGTATGCAAGCGCCAGGAACCGAAGCCCGGACATTGGGGCTCAGGCTGGCGGCAGGCCGGGTTTTGGAGGATGACGTGGCATTGCACCGCTTCGGTTGGTCGCGGCTTACGCCGCTCCTACAAGCCGCGAGACGTCGGAGCAGCCTCAGCCCAGACCGCCCAGCTTGCCCATCGCCGCGCGGTAATGCCTGAGCTCGGCGATCGAGTCCATCACGTCGCTCAGCGCGGTGTGCTTGCTGTCCTTGTTCAACCCGGCCAGCACGTCCGGCGCCCAGCGCCGCGCCAGCTCCTTGAGCGTGCTGACGTCGAGGTTGCGGTAGTGGAAGTACTTTTCCAGCCGCGGCATGCAGCGGTGCAGGAAGCGGCGGTCCTGGCAGATCGAATTGCCGCAGATCGGCGAGGTGTTCGGCGGCACCCAACGGGCGAGGAACTCCAGGGTCCGGGTTTCGGCCTCTTCCATCGCCACGCCCTGTTCGAGCACCCGCTTCCACAGGCCGGACTTGCCGTGCTGGTGGCGGTTCCACTCGTCCATCGCCTGCAGGCGTTCGAGCGGGTGGGCGATCGCGAGCTCCGGTCCCTCGGCCAGGACCTGCAGCTGCGCATCGGTGACGACGGTGGCGATTTCCAGGATCGAATCGCGGTCGGTATCCAGCCCGGTCATCTCCAGATCGATCCAGATCAGCCGGTGCTCCTGCCCTGTCTTGTCGCTCATAGCCTCGCCGTCGTGCCCGTGTCGCGGCATGATAGCCCAGCCCCCTTCCCCACCGCCGCACCGCAATGAGCCAGAACGCCGCCTCTTTCGCCCACTACGCGATCCTCACCGCGATGCTGGCCCCCGCGTTCTTCCTGACCGCGACCGCCTCGCTGCTGCTGTCGGCCAACAACCGCCTGGCGCGGGTGATCGACCGCGCCCGGGTCCTGCTGAAGGAGCTGGCCGAGACCGAGGACGCCGAGGAGCGCGACCAGCTCGAACGCCACATCCTGCGCCAGAAGAAGCGCAGCAAGATCATCCTGCGCGGCAGCCAGTTGCTCTACACCGCGATCAGCTTCTTCGTCGGCACCAGCCTGAGCGTGGCCGGCGACGCCTTCCTCGGCTACCGGCTCGGCGCAGTGCCGACGGTTCTCGCCGCGCTCGGGGTGCTGGCGATGTTCGCCGCCAGCCTGCTGCTCGCGCGCGAATCCTCGCTGGCGGTCGAGGCGGTCAACGAGGAAATGGACCATGGCCACATCAGCGCGATGAAACGCTGGTCCAAGCCGCAGGCATGAGCCGCGCCGGTCCGGCTTGCGGCATCATCACGCCTCGCGCGCATCGTTCGCGTGCATAGATCCTGGAGCCCGTCATGGCCGATCCTCTCGTGCAACTGAGCAGCCATTACACCGTGGTCTCGGCGATGATCACGCCGGCGTTCTTCCTGACCGCCACCGCTTCGCTGCTGGTGTCCTCCAACAACCGCCTGGCGCGCGTGGTCGACCGCATGCGCCAGCAGCTGGGCCAGCTCGAGGACACCGTCGACGAGCAGGCGCGCGATTATCTGGAGGCGCGCATCATCCTGCACCGCCGGCGGGTGCGCCTGATCCTGATCTGCCTGCAGTTGCTGTACGGCGCGATGACCGCCTTCGTCGCCACCAGCCTGGCGATCGGCATCGACCAGTTCACCGACTACCGCCTGCGCGGCGTGCCCACCGGTCTGGCGATGTGCGGCGTGCTGTTGGTGCTGGCCGCTTCGATCAACCTCGGCCGCGAAGCGCGCATGAGCGTGACCATGCTCGATGCCGAGGTGAAGCGCGAATTCGACCGCGACAACGGCCGCCAGAAACGGCGCTGAGCCCGAGGGGCCCAGTCTTAAACCGGCTTGCCGCGCTTGCGGCGGAAATACGCGGTCAGTCGCGCGCCGGCCTCTTCGCCGAGCACCCCGCCGCGCGACTCGATGCGATGGTTGTGGCGCGGGTCGGTCAACAGGTCGAACACGCTGCCGGCGGCGCCGGTCTTGGGGTCGCCGGCGCCGAACACCACCCGCGCGACGCGGGCGTGCACCATCGCCATCGCGCACATCGCGCAAGGCTCCAGGGTCACGTAAAGGGTCGTGCCGATCAGGCGGTGATTGGCGAGCCGGCGGCCGCCTTCGCGCAAGGCGACGATCTCGGCGTGCGCGCTCGGGTCGTGGCTGCCGATGTTGCGGTTCCAGCCTTCGCCGAGCACTTCGCCGTCGGCCGAGACCAGCACCGCCCCGACCGGGATCTCGTCGTCCTCGCGCTCGGCCCGTTCGGCCAGCGCCAGCGCATGCCGCATCCAGCGTTCGTCGATGTCGGCCAGTTCGCTCACTCGGCGGTCCGCGGGTGGAAAGCGGCGATTATCGCCGACGCGCGGACGCGGCGCACCGGCCGGGCCGGCACGCCTGCCTGCCGGCCAGCCGTTTCGGCTCAGAGCGAGCCGGCGGCGAGGTAGTCCGGCTTGCGCAGGGCCACGCCCTGATGACGCAGGATCCCGTAGGCGGTGGTCAGGTGGAAGTAGAAGTTAGGCAGGACGAAGAAGCGGATGTAGTCGGCGGCGACGAACTTCAGCTCCGGCGCGTTCGGCGGGCGGATCACGATCTCGCGCTGCTCCTGACCCTCGATGCTTTCGCGCGGCACGCTGCGCAGGAATTCCTGGGTGCGGGCGATGCGCGCACGCAGCTCCTCGAGGGTGGTCTCGGTATCGGGGAAGCTCGGCGGCGCGATGCCGCCCAGGCGCGCGGCGCCGAACTTGGCCGCGTCGCTGGCCGCCTGCACCTGCCGGGTCAGGGTGTACATGTCGGGCGCGAGCCGGCCGCCGAGCAACTGCTCGATCTCGATGCCCCGCTCCTGCGCGTGCGATGCGCCTTTGTCGAGCAGGTGCGAAAGCGTGTCGAGACCGCGCAACAGGCTCGGTACCGAGATGTCGTACAGGGATAAGGTCATGGAGATTCTCTTGGCGTGGCGTGGTGGCGAGCGCCGCCGTCGGCTGGCGCGTGTCGGACTGCTGGGTGTCGATGCAACGAAAAGCGCACGGTGCCGGTCTCGTCTGCCGCCGGTAGGCCGGCCGGACCCGACGATGCGGGGCCAGCCGGTCAGGCGACTGCGTCGAGCCCGGCTTAATGTAGCGATTGCTAAGCAATGCGAGCGGGATTCTGGCTGCTTGCCGAGGCCGGGTCAACGATTTTATTATCGATCGCTATGGAAATACCCGTTGCGAAACCCGGCCCCCTCGCCGAGGCCCCGGACAGCTGCAAGCCGGCGCCCCGCCCGCGCGGCCGGCCACGGGTGTTCGACCGCGAGCAGGCTCTGGATACCGCGATGCGTTTGTTCTGGTGCCAGGGTTACGAGGCGACCTCGCTGAGCGACCTGACCGCCGCGATGGGCATCGCCGCGCCCAGCCTGTACGCCGCGTTCGGCAGCAAGGAGCAATTGTTCCGCGCCGCCATCGCCCGCTACATCGACGACTACCGCTGCAACGGCGGGCGCGCGCTCGCCGACCCGACGCTGGGCACGCGCCAGGCCTTCGAGGCCTTCTTCGAATCGATCGCTCACAGTTTCGTCGAGGCCGAACGGCGTTCGGGCTGCATGCTGATCGCCGCCGAGGCCGGCGGCCTGCCGGCCGAACTGCGCGACGAACTCGCGCGTTATCGCGGCGCGCTCGAAACCGAGTTCCTGCTCCGCCTCGAGCGCGGTCTGCGCGCGGGCGATCTGCCGGCCGATACCGATGCGGCGGCCCTGGCCAAATTCCTCACTGCCCTGACCCAGGGCCTGTCTGTCCAGGCGCGCGATGGCGCGACGGTGGAGCAACTGGCGCAGGTTGTGCGCATCGCGATGCGCGCCTGGCCTTCGGTCTGAGAAAAGGCGTCACTCCAGGAGCAGCGCTGGCGCGCTCAATGGATACCGAGCGACTGCGGCGCAAGCACCGGCCTGGCGCCCTTGCGCACCGGCGCCACGGGGTGTTTGCGGTAAAGCGCGTCGCAGCGGGCCCGTTCCAGCTCGATCGCATGTACGTCGCGCGCCGCATCCGGTTCGGTCCGCGCAGACGCGGCCGCGATCAGATGCGGCAAGGCCAGCAAGGCCGCCACCACCGGCAGGTATCTCGACATCGAACTTCTCCCTGGCAAGGTCGTTCGTCGTGCATCCCGGCCGCGGCAGTCGCCTGGATCGGCCGGTACTGAAGAAACGACGAGTCGAGCGCTCCAAAATCGACAACGCAGGCGCAACGCGAAGGCGGCTCGACCTATCCCGGCTTCTGTGCGCAGACGAACGCCCGTGAGCCGCCTCGATCGGGGCCCCGGGACAGATCGTCATGCGGCGAAGCTACGCCCCATTCCGGACTGGCTTTGTCCTAAATCGAAAGCGTCACTGTGGCGATGTCATGATCCGGGACGCAGTTGGCGATCGGATGCGACCCGATGTCGCAGGCCTGTCGTCGCAGGCCTGTCGTCGACGGGCTGTCATCGCCGGGATGTCATCGCGGATCTGTCGGCGGCGTCGGCCGACGCACCGGGCGCCGGCATTGGAAGCGCCGCGACCGAAAGGAACTTGCTCGCCGAGAGCGATATCGGCGGCGAACGGCGGTCGGGCCGCGCGGGTCTTTCGTGGCTCGTCCGTGGGTCGAAGGAAGGGGCGGTGTTCCGCCCCTCCCATGCCGGATCAGCAGCCCGGCGTACAGATGGCCCAGCAACGCGAATCCGGATCGTCCGGATCGCAGCTGCTGCAGCACGGCCGCGCGAACGCGCTGAGGCTGACACTGAGGCCCAATCCGAACGCGAAGCAGGCCAGCAACACCTTGGTGCGGGACTTCCTATTCATCGCTTTCTCCTGTGCTGATGGAACGACCGGGGCTCTCCTTCCCCTGCCGTCCGGGGCGCCGACGGCAGGTGCCGTCCAGCGCGGTTCGCCGCGACTCCTTCCGCAGCCAATCGGTCCCGCGATACGGCGTTTCGCCGTCGCGAGTTCGTATTTCGCAGTGCTTGCTCGCCCTGCTCCTCGACGGAACGAACGCGCACCAACGGCGGCAGGCGCCTTCGTCGCATCAGTCTTCAAGCCGTGGGCAGATGGATGAGGCTCGTGCGCATCGGTCGTGCAGGCCGGTGACGACGAAGATTCAATCGCGGGCAGACCGGCCGCGGGTCCGATCGATGCCGGCGCCCGAAAAGAGGAACATGGCGGTTCGCGGCGGCGCAACGACCACCCCGGCCGCGCGCCGGCTCCGCGAAACGCGACGGTGGTGAGGCTGCCTGTCCAAGCGGGTGCGGACATCCTGTGTCCCCTGGCGGCTCCGGGCCGATACCCGGATGCCGTTCGAACCCTAGCGGCGTAAGGCCCGCGGAAACGCGTTGCGAATCACACAACCGACCGGGAATGGCATGGGCTGCCCGTCCCGACGCCAGCGCCGGAAGCCAGCGCATGAAGTCGAGTGATGCATCCCCAGCTCGACGGCTAGGCGCCCATCCGGTCAGGCCCGTCGAAACCGGACGACGAACGCCGGCACGATGCTTCGCTACCGCGCTCGTCAAAGCGGTCTTGAGAGTAAGCAGGAAGATGCGAGAACTACGGCCAGCGCCATGGGCTCCGGCAGGATTCGATCGGCTTTACCCGGCCGACGCGGACGTGCCTGCGCACATCCGAACGACAAGAATGAATCGGGGCCTTGCCGCGCTTGCGGCAAGACCCCGGTCATGAGAGCAACGGCCCCGATGGGCTCAGCGGCGACTCACTCCCACTCGATCGTCGCCGGCGGCTTGCCGCTGATGTCGTAAACCACCCGCGACACGCCGCGCAGTTCGTTGATGATGCGGTTGGAGACCGTGCCGAGGAAGTCGTACGGCAGGTGCGCCCAATGCGCAGTCATGAAGTCGATGGTCTCGACCGCGCGCAGCGCGATCACCCACTCGTAGGCGCGTGCGTCGCCGACCACGCCGACCGATTTCACCGGCAGGAACACCGCGAAGGCCTGGCTGGTCTTGTCGTACAGGCCGGCCTTGCGCAGTTCGTCGATGAAGATGTGGTCGGCCTTGGCCAGCAACTCGGCGTATTCGCGCTTCACTTCGCCGAGGATGCGCACGCCCAGACCCGGACCCGGGAACGGATGGCGATAGACCATCTCGCGCGGCAGGCCGAGTTCGACGCCGAGGCGGCGGACTTCGTCCTTGAACAGCTCGCGCAGCGGCTCGACCAAGCCGAGCTTCATGTGCTCGGGCAGGCCGCCGACGTTGTGGTGGCTCTTGATCACGTGGGCCTTGCCGGTCTTGCTGCCGGCCGACTCGATCACGTCGGGGTAGATCGTGCCCTGCGCCAGCCACTTGGCGTTGGCGAGCTTGTTCGACTCTTCATCGAAGATGTCGACGAACAAGTTGCCGATGATCTTGCGCTTGGCTTCCGGGTCGCCGACGCCGGCGAGTTTTTCGAAGTATCGGTCGGCGGCGTTGACGCGCAGCACCTTGACGCCCATGTGCTCGGCGAACATCGCCATCACCTGGTCGCCTTCGTTGTAGCGCAGCAGGCCGGTGTCGACGAACACGCAGGTCAGCTGGTCGCCGATCGCCTTGTGCAACAGCGCGGCCACGACCGAGGAGTCGACACCGCCGGACAGGCCGAGGACGACCTCGTCGCTGCCGACCAGGGCGCGCACGCGCTCGATCTGGTCTTCGATGATGTGGGCGGCGGTCCACAGCGTCTGGCAGCCGCAGATGTCGACCACGAAGCGGCGCAGCAGGGTCTGGCCCTGCTTGGTGTGGGTGACCTCGGGATGGAACTGCACGCCGTACCAGCCGCGCGCGTCGTCGGCGAAGGCGGCGACCGGGATGCGGTCGGTCTTGGCGGTCACGACGAAGCCGTCCGGCGCCTTGGAGACGTGGTCGCCGTGGCTCATCCACACGTCCAGGCGCGGCGGCGAGCCCGGGTGGTCCTTCAAGCCGTCGAACAAACGGCAATGCGCGACCAGCGAGACCTCGGCGTGGCCGAACTCGCGTTGGTCGGCGGCCTCGGTCTCGCCGCCGAGCTGCTTGGCCATGGTCTGCATGCCGTAGCAGATGCCGAGGATCGGCAGCCCGGCGTCGAACACCTGCTGCGGCGCGCGCGGCGAGCCGTGCTCGGTGGTCGACTCGGGGCCGCCGGACAGGATGATGCCCTTGGCGCCGAACGCAGCGATCTCGGCCGGATCGTGGTCCCAGGCCCAGATTTCGCAGTACACGCCGAGTTCGCGGATACGGCGCGCGATCAGCTGGGTGTACTGCGCGCCGAAGTCGAGGATCAGGATTTTGTCGCTATGGATGTCTTGGCTCATCGGGACTCGGGACTCGGGACTCGGGACTCGGGATCCGTCGCCCTTCAGTTACGACGGTGGCCGCAGGTATCGCCCGCGGCCACTTCGCTGCACTTACCGCTTTGCCGAGTCCCGAGTCCCGGCAAACATCATCCCGCCCGATAGTTCGGCGGTTCCTTGGTGATCTGCACATCGTGGACATGGCTTTCGCGCGCGCCGGCATTGGTGATGCGCACGAAGCTGGGCTTTTTGCGCATATCCTCGATGGTCGCGCAACCGACATACCCCATGGTCGCGCGCAGGCCGCCGGCCAGCTGATGGACCACGCCGTGCAGCGGGCCGCGGTAGGGCACGCGGCCTTCGATGCCTTCGGGCACGAGCTTGTCGGCGTCGGAGGCGTCCTGGAAATAGCGATCCTTGGAGCCCTGCTCCATCGCACCGAGGCTGCCCATGCCGCGATAGCTCTTGTAGCTGCGGCCCTGGAACAGTTCGATCTCGCCCGGCGCTTCCTCGGTGCCGGCGAACAGGCCGCCGACCATGACCGTGGAGGCGCCGGCGACCAGCGCCTTGCCGATGTCGCCCGAATAACGGATGCCGCCGTCGGCGATCAGCGGGATGCGGTCCTGCAGGGCCTCGGCGACCATCGCCACCGCGGTGACCTGCGGCACGCCGACGCCGGCGACCACGCGCGTGGTGCAGATCGAACCGGGGCCGACACCGACCTTGACGGCGTCCGCGCCGTGATCCATCAGCGCCAGCGCCGCGTCGCCGGTGACGATGTTGCCGCCGATCACCTGCAGCTGCGGGAAGCGGGTCTTGACCCACTTGACCCGGTCGAGCACGCCCTGCGAATGGCCGTGCGCGGTATCGACCACGACCACGTCGACGCCCGCCGCGGCCAAGGCCTCGACGCGCGCTTCGGTGTCGCCGCCGACGCCGACCGCCGCGCCGACCAGCAGCCGTTCGGCGCTGTCCTTGGCGGCGTTGGGGTTGTCGGTCTTCTTCTGGATGTCCTTCACCGTGATCAGGCCGCGCAGCTCGAAGCCGTCGTTGACCACCAGGATCTTCTCGATGCGGTGACGGTGCAGCAGTTGCAGCACTTCGTCGTCGCTGGCGCCTTCCTGCACCGTGATCAGGCGGTCGCGCTTGGTCATGATGTGGCGGACCGGGTCGTCGAGCTTGGTCTCGAAGCGCATGTCGCGGCTGGTGACGATGCCGACCAGCTGGCCGCCGTCGACCACCGGCACGCCGGAAATGTTGCGCGCCCGCGTCAGCTTCAGCACTTCGCCGATGGTCGTTTCCGGACCGACGGTGAACGGTTCGCGGATCACCCCGGCCTCGAACTTCTTGACCTGGGCGACCTGCGCGGCCTGGGCTTCCAGGCTCATGTTCTTGTGGATGATGCTGATGCCGCCGAGCTGGGCCAACGCGATCGCGAGGCGGGCCTCGCTGACGGTGTCCATCGCCGCCGACAGGATCGGCAGGCGGATCGACAGATCGCGGGTCAGGCGGGTCGAGAGGTTTACGTCCTTAGGCAGGACGATCGAATGCGCGGGGACGAGGGACACATCGTCGTAAGTAAGCGCTTCAGCCTGGATGCGCAGCATGGGCGGGCCCGGGAGGATGAAGCGCGCCATTCTAACCCGAAACGCCTCCTGCCCGCCCGCTGCGCCAGCGGAAAGAGGCGTTCTGCGGGTGGGAGGGCGGTAGCCGTTAAGCCTCGCCTGAGACCGGGCGAGGCGGTCTGCAACCGTCCTTCCCGCGCAGGCGGGAACCCAGGGCTCTCGAGCAAGAACCACCAAGGTCCGGCCGTTCCCACTGCAGGCCCCCGGAAACCGCCAACTGAAGTCTCTGGAGTCCGGCCTTTGCGGGAACGACGCCCTGGAGTGCGGCTCCGGCCCGTCCGGTGCCTGCGAGGCAATGCCCTCAACCGACCTTGTCGGCGGCCTCGGCCGCTTCCAGCGTGTTCTGCATCAGGGTGGCGACCGTCATCGGCCCGACCCCGCCTGGCACCGGGGTGATCCAGCTGGCGCGCTGGGCCGCAGCGTCGAAGCCGACGTCGCCGACCAGGCGGCCGTCGTCGAGCCGGTTGATACCGACGTCGATGACCACCGCACCCGGCTTGACCCATTCGCCCGGGATCAGCTGCGGACGCCCGACCGCGACCACCAGGATGTCGGCGCCGCGCACCGAGGCCTCCAGGACCTCGGGCGGGGTGAACTTGTGGCAGCTGGTGACGGTGCAGCCTGCGATCATCAGCTCCAGCGCCATCGGCCGGCCGACGTGGTTGCTGACCCCGACGATGGTCGCGCTCTGCCCGCGCACCGGGCGGTCGGTATAGCCCAGCAAGGTGGTGATGCCGCGCGGCGTGCACGGGCGCAGGCCGAACTGGCGCAGGACCAGATGGCCGACGTTTTCCGGGTGGAAGCCGTCGACGTCCTTGCGCGGATCGATGCGGTGGATCAGTGCGGTGGCGTCGCGGCGGTCCGGCAGCGGCAGCTGGACCAGGATGCCGTGGACCTCGGGGTCGGCGTTGAGCCGGTCGATCAGGGCCAGCAACTGCTCGTCGCCGGTATCGGCCGGCAGATCGTAGTCGATCGCGCGGATCCCGACCTTCTGCGCGGCGCGGCGCTTGTTGCGCACGTAAACGCTGGACGCCGGGTCATTGCCGACCAGCACCACCGCCAGACCCGGCCGCGACTGCCCCGCAAGGATGCGCGCATCGACCTGGGCCTTGAGATTGTCGAGCAG
Source organism: Lysobacter sp. 1R34A (assembly GCF_051217035.1). Lineage (NCBI taxonomy): Bacteria > Pseudomonadati > Pseudomonadota > Gammaproteobacteria > Lysobacterales > Lysobacteraceae > Lysobacter > Lysobacter sp. 1R34A. Next base: position 56,516 of record NZ_JBPKJP010000005.1, on the reverse strand, counting down.
GTCCTCGGCGATGCGCTTGCCGTCGAGGATGCGGGCCGGATGCGCCGAATGGGGTGTGGACGTCATGCGAGGTCGGATGCGCTGCGGTAGAGTCGTGGCCGCGCATTATCCCCTATTCCCACCCGCGTTTTTTGCCGGGTCACCGCGAGCGCCGCCATGAGCCACACCCCGCCCCCCGCCCCGCCCCCGCAGGACCATGAAACCCTGGCGATCGAGGCCGCCGCGTTCCGGCGCCTGCTCGCCCATCTGATGCACGAGCGCAGCGACGTGCAGAACATCGACCTGATGATCCTGGCCGGCTTCTGCCGCAACTGCCTGGCCGACTGGTACCGCGAAGCCGCCGAAGGCCGCGGCATCGCGATGACCAAGGACGAAGCCCGCGAGGCGGTCTACGGCATGCCGTTCGCGCAGTGGAAGGCGCAGCACCAGCAGGACGCCACTGCGGAGCAGTTGGCCGCGTTCGAGGCGGCGCAGAAGCGCCACGGCTGAGTCCGCTTCGGCGGTTGTGCCGGCATAGCCCCTGCTCGTGGTCTGTTCGGCGCGCTTGCTTTCAGGGTAGGAGCGGCGCGAGCCGCGACTGCCTACCTGAGCGGCGAGATAAGCGCCCGAGCCTCAACCGCGTTGCCGTTGCCGTTGCCGTTGCCGTTGCCGTGATTTTGATCTTCTGCCTTTCCGGTCAATTGAAGACCCGGAGGGCGGCCCGCAGGGATGCGGGCCGTGCGCAAGCAGGCCATGGATGGCCTGTCTGGAGCATCCCTGCGTCGGCAGCGATCGCGCGGGCTGGTGCCCTTGCAAGGAGAGCCCTTTTCTTTGGTTACCTTTCTTTTGGGCTTAGCAAAAGAAAGTAACCCGGCCGCGTCAGCGGACGGAAGCTTAGGTGTTGATGTTGCTTCAAAGGCCTACGGTAAGAAACGCCGCAACTGGAAACGGCGCGGTCGCGACTTGCGTCGCTCCTACCCCGCAAGAGTTAACGGCTTCGACCATTGCCCTCGGCGATGCGGCCTTTGCGCGTCCCTGGGACGCGGCTTACGCCGCTCCTACAGGGGATCGATTCGCAGCTTTGCGGTGCAGGCTTCGCCTTTGTAGGAGCGACGTGAGTCGCGACCGCGGACTGCGGAGATGACGAGGCCGTCGACATTCGTCGAAGCGGCGCCCGCTCGCCAGGGTAGGAGCGGCGCAAGCCGCGACATCGCTGCAGCGGTCTTGCGACGCGCGGTTCAAGAAAAATCAAGATCAAGATCAAGATCAAGATCAAACCCAAAGCTTCCGCCACTAAAGCGGCGGGTTACTTTCTTTTGTCACAAGCAACAAAAGAAAGGTAACCAAAGAAAAATGCTTTTCTTTGAGTCAAAGGCCCGCACGAGCGGTGCTAACGCGGTGATTTTTCATACGGGACATCCCTGTCCCGATGAAAAACGGCCCGCATCCCTGCGGGCCGCCCTCCGGGTCTTCTGTTGCCTTCACTAGTGCGAGACTACGCACGGCAACCACAACGGCAAAGGCCAGGACGGCATCGAACGGCGGCGCGACTTGAGGGCGCGCGGTCGCGGCTCACGCCGCTCCTACAGGACGGCGCTTACTGCTGCTGCGGCCGCACTCCCGGGGCATTCGGGTTCGGGCAGCGCGGCACGCCGGAGCCCACCACGCATTGCACGCAGCAGCCCTGCGGGGTCGCGGCCGGGGGCGCGGTCTGCGGGACGTACAGGGGAATCGCCGGGGAGAGTTGGGCCAGCGAGGCCTCCGGCTTGAGCTTGAGCAACGCCGCCCAATCGAGCTTGTTCATGTCGCAGGCCGCGGCGGTGTCGGGCGAACACTCGACCTGGGTTTCGCTGCGGCGGGGCAAGGGCCAGAATTCGCCGCTGCGGTTGACCGCCATGATCCGCATCGTCGCGCCCTGCTGGACGTTGCCGCCGATCAGATAGGCCTTGCCGTCGTTGTTCGGATTGACCGCGACGACGATGTCGCAATGCATGTTGAGCGAGCCGTTGGCGCCGTCGAGCGCGGCGGCCAGGCCTTCGTAACCGTAGACGCGGTTGCCCGAGCGCACCGCGCACAGCAGGTCGCCGACCGCCGGCCGCGCCGTGCTCGGGTCCAGGAACTGGAACGGGCTCTGGTCGGGCGTGCGGTAGGCGTCGCGGACATAGTCGTAATGGCTCGCCGAGGGCCGGAAACCGGGCACGGCGGCTTTCATCATCACATAGGACACGAACGCGGCCGACCAGGGGTTGTCGACCAGGAAGGCGCGGCAGGCGACCGCCGGGTAGCTGCCGCCGTAGGGGTCGTTGCATTCGTTGGCGCCTGCGAAGCCGGCCATGCGCTGCAGCAGGCCGGTGTCGCGCCAGTAACTGACGGTGCGGCGCCAGGTCTCGGTCGCGCCGTCCTCGAGCCGGCTGGTCTCGGCTTCGCTGAGGGTCGCGCTGGCCAGGCGGCCCTGCACGTCGATGAAGGGACGGAACCACTGCAGGTTCTCGGTGCAGGCGGCCGCGGCGATGCGCGTCGCCGCCTGCGGCGCCGCGGTCTGCGCGCGCAACGCCGGGCAGGCGTCGGCGGCGACGGCGGCGCCCGCCGACAGCCACAGACAGGCGAACACGAGCGAACGGAACATCGGCACTTTCTCCAAAGCGGTGCCGGGCGGCACGCGAAACGACGATACGGTCCGTCGTACGACGACGCCGCGTGGGGTGACGGCATGATCGGTCAATCACCCGCCCTTGCCCAGCCTATGGATCGTCTGTGCAAGTCGTGTGATAGCCGCGGCGCTGGCGAGAAACCGACGCCGCGGGTTATCGTCGCCCGATCGCACCGTGCGCCCGCAATCCATCGCCCGCGCTCCCTTGCCCGCCTCGGAAGGCCCTGCATCGATGGCACGTAATCCGCGTCTGCTCCAATCCGTCACCACCCTCGCCGGCGTCGCCGCGGCCGGTTATCTCAGCGTCTGCGGCTGGCTCTACTTCAAGCAGCGCGAGCTGATGTACTTCCCGCAGAGCACGCGCCTGGGCGCGTCGATGACCGACTACACGGTCAGGCACGGCAACATCGTCCTGCGCGGCTGGCGGCTCAATGCCGGCCAGGACAAGGCGCTGATCTATTTCGGCGGCAATGCCGAACGCATCGAGAACATGCGCGAATCCCTGGCGCAGTGGTTCCCGGACCGCAGCATCTACCTGGTCTCGTACCGCGGTTTCGGCGCCAGCGATGGCCGCCCCGAAGAGTCGGCGCTGTTCGCCGATGCGCTGGCGGTGTTCGACCAGGTCGCGCGCGAACACCCGCGGCAGCCGATCGCAGTGATCGGCCGGAGCCTCGGCAGCGGCGTGGCCAGCTACGTCGCCGGCCATCGCCCGGTCGAGCGCCTGGCCCTGGTGACCCCGTTCGACAGCCTGCGCGAGACCGCGCAGGCGCATTACCGCTGGTTGCCGACGCGCTGGCTGGTCAAGGACCGCTACGATTCGGTCACCTACCTGCGCAGCTATTTCGGCCCGATCCTGGTGGTGCGCGCGACCGCCGACGACGTGATTCCGGCGCCGAACACCCAGCGCCTGATCCACTCGCTGCAGACCCGGCCGCAAGGCGTCGACGTGGTGCAACTGGAAGGCGCCGACCACCACAACATCGCCAGCTACCCGGCCTATCGCGACTCGCTGCGCGAGTTCATGGACTGAGCCCGCGACCATGCAGCGACGCGCCATTCACCCGACCGCGGTCTCGTACGCGCAGGCGCACGAGATCGCCGGCTTCAAGCGGATGCTGTTCGTCAGCGGCCAGATTCCGCAAAGCGACGACGGCGCGCTCGCCGACGATTTCGACGGCCAATGCCGCCAGGCCTGGGCCCATGTCGCCCGCCAACTGGCCGCCGCCGGCATGGACTACAGCCATCTGGTCAAGGTCACGACCTTTCTGACCGATCGCCGCCATCGCCAACGCAATTACGAGATCCGCCACGAGCTGCTCGGCGAACACTCGCCGGCGCTGACCGTAATCATCACCGGCTTGTACGAGGAAGGCTGGCTGGTCGAGATCGAGGCGATCGCCGCCGAATGACGCCGTCGTGCGAGCCTCGCCGCACCTGGCACAGTTCGCCGAAGGCGCGTACCTGCGCGGTGCGGCGCGAGACGCCCAGGGCGGTCGCCGCGGCCTCAGTGCGCACTGCAGAAGGCCTGATAGTCGATATAGCCGGGGAACTCGCGGCCGGCCGCGCACACCGGGCAATCCGGATCGGGCGCCAGCCGGGTTTCGCGGAAGCGCATGCCCAGGGCGTCGAAATGCAGCAGGCGACCGGCCAGGGATTCGCCGAGCCCGAGGATCGACTTGATGACTTCGGTGGCCTGGACCAGCCCGACCACGCCGGGCAACACGCCGAGCACGCCGGCCTCGGCGCAGTTCGGCGCCGCTTCCGGCGGCGGCGGTTCGGGGAACAGGCAGCGATAACAGGGGCGCGCGCCGCGCTGGCGGCCGGCGTCGAACACGCTGACCTGTCCTTCGAAGCGATGGATCGCGCCGTAGACCAAGGGTTTGGCCAGCTTCACGCAGGCGTCGTTGAGCAGATAACGCACCGGGAAATTGTCGGCGCCGTCGAAGACCACGTCGGCGCCCTCGATCAGCCGCTCGACGTTGTCGGGCGTGATCCGTTCGGCGAAGGTTTCCACGCGCACGCGCGGGTTCAACGCCGCCAAGGCGATCCGCGCCGATTCGACCTTCGACACGCCGATGCGCGCCTCGGTGTGCAGGATCTGCCGCTGCAGGTTACTGCGATCGACCACGTCGTCGTCGGCGAGCACCAAAGTGCCGACGCCGGCTGCGGCGAGATAAAACGCCGCCGGCGAGCCCAGGCCGCCGGCGCCGACCATCGCCACCCGCGCGGCCTGCAGCTTGCGCTGCCCGGCCTCGCCGACTTCGGGCAGGCGCAGATGGCGCGAATAGCGGTCGTAGAAATCGCGTTCTTCGTCGGACTGCTCCAGCAGCGCCAGCGGCAGCCCTTCGGCGATCCAGCGCGAAGTGCCGCCCTCGACCGAGGCCACCCGCGCATAGCCGGCGTCGAGCAGGCGCTGCGCGGCGCGCAGCGAACGCGCGCCGGATTGGCAGATCAGCAAAATCTCGGCGTCGCGGTCCGGCAAGTAGCTCGACGGCTCGGATTCCAGCGCGTCCTTGGCGATGCCGCGCGCGTGTTCGGCCTGGCCGCCGGCGCGCTCGTGGGCCTCGCGCACGTCGATCAGGACCGCGCCGGCCTGCTGCCGCCGGCGCGCCTGCGCCGGGGAAATCTGTTCGATGCTCATGCGCGGATTATCCGCTTTCGGGTGCTCCCGCGCAGGCCGATCGAGCGCGTCCGCGGCGACGCTGTGTTGCGCCGGCCGTCAGTACGGCAGGACTTCCATTACCGCGCCCTCGGCCAGGCTCTGCGGCCCTTCGGCCACCACCATCAGGGCGTCCGAATCGGCCGCGGCGCGCAGCCGGTGCGAACCGGTGGCCGGATTCGGGTCGACCCGCAGCACCCCCTCGTCGTCGCTGAACAAACGCGCCCGGATGAATTCGCGCCGCGGATGCGTCTTGTCGATCGAGCCGACCAGGCGCGCGCGGAACCGAGGGCGCGCCTCGCTGCGCCCCTGCAGGCCGTCGATCAGGGCGCGACCGAAGGTCATGTAGGTCGCCATCACCGAGACCGGATTGCCCGGCAGCCCCAGCATCCGCGCCTGGTCCATGCTGCCGAACAGCAACGGCATGCCCGGGCGCATCTTCACCTTCCACAGGTGGATCCGGCCGAACTCGCGCAGCACCGCCGGAATGTGGTCCTTTTCGCCGGCCGAGACCGCGCCGCAGGTGAACACCAGGTCGAAGGCGCAAGCGGCGTCGCGCAGGGCGATCTCGACCTGTTTCGGGTCGTCGGGCAGGCGCGGCCACGCGGTCGGTTCCAGACCGTCGGCGCGCAGCAGTCCCATCAACAGGTCGCGGTTGCTGTCGTAGATCTGTCCCGGCTGCAGGCTCATGCCGGGCTCGACCAGTTCGTCGCCGCTGGTGAATACCGCCACGGTCGGCTTGCGCCGAACACGCAGCGAAGACAGGCCAAGCGAGGCAGCCAGCGACACCCGCGCCGGAGTCAGCAACTGCCCGGCCTGCAGGACCCGCTCGCCCTCGCGCACGTCTTCGCCGGCATAGCGCACGTTCTGGCCGAGCGCGGTGCGCGGCACGCTCACTCGCTCTCCGTCGACGGCGACGTTCTCCTTGATCGCGACCGTGTCGGCGCCGGCGGGCAGCGGCGCGCCGGTGGTGATGCGCACGCAGTCGCCGGCGCCGAGCGACCAGCCGCCGTCGAGGCCGGCGAACTGCTCGCCGATCAGCCTCAGCACGGTCGGCTCGCCAGCCTGATCGCCGGCCTGGTCGGCATGGCGGAAGGCGAAGCCGTCCATCGCGCTGTTGTCGAACGGCGGCAACGACAGCGGCGCATCGACGTCGTCGGCGAGCACGCGGCCGTGGCAGCGCGACAAGGCCATGGTTTCGGCTTCGAGCCGGTGCGCGGCGGCGACTTCGGCGACGATCGCCATCGCCTCGTCGAACAACAGGCCGGTCGGAAAATCGCTTATAGGAGCATCGCTTATAGGAGCATCGCTCATGGGGGCATCGCTCATGGGGGCATCGCTCGCAGAGGGCGGATCAGCGGCCCGGCGCGTCGTCGGCGACGAAGCCGTGGGCCAACAGATCCTCGGGACGGTTGAGGTTGCCGAAGCGTAGGCCATCGAGCCGCGCCGCGGCCATGCCGAGTCCGGCCTGCAGTTCGCGCACCGCCAGGCGCCGGTGCGTCAGGGCCTGGGCCAGGGCCGTGCGCAAGGCGGCCACCGGCCACAGCGCGAACAAAGGCTGCACGCCGTCGTCGTCGACGGCATAGGCGCCCTGCCCGTCCTGTACGGCGATCAGCGCCGGCAACAGGCGCTCGTCGAGCGTCACCGCATCGACCGGCAAGGTGAACAACCACGGCGTCGTGCAGGCCGCGGCCAGGGCGTCGAGGCCGCCGAGCGGGCCGAGATCGGGATGGGCATCGGCAACCGCGTGTGCGCCGAGCGGGCGGTACCGTTCCAGGTCGCGATTGGCGCTGACCAGCACCTGCGCCACCCGATCGCGGTAGGCGTGCAGCAGGCGGAGCACCTGCGCTTGACCGTCGCGGCGCAGCCAGGCCTTGTCGAGGCCGCCCAGGCGTGAGGCGCGGCCGCCGGCGAGCAGGCCCAGGCTGAGCTCGGCGCGTGTGCACTGCATGGCCTGTCCTCGCTTGTCTTGGGTGCGTCCACTCGCGGGCCGCCGCCGCGGCTCGAGCTTATTTGCCGCGCTTGACGTGGCGGATCAGGCGCTTCTTCTTCGCCACCTGGCGTTCGGTCAGCACGTTCTTCTTGCCTTCGTAAGGATTGCTGCTGTCCTTGAAGACGAAGCGGATCGGGGTGCCGACCAGCTTGAAGCGCTTGCGGAAGAAATTTTCCAGGTAGCGCTTGTAGGTATCGCCGAGCGTGCGCAGGCGGGTGCCGTGGACGACGAAGGTCGGCGGATTGAGCCCGGCCGGATGGGCGAAGCGCAGCTTGGCCACGTGCCCGCGCACCACCGGCGGCGGGTTGGTCTCGTAGGCCACTTCCATGGCCTTGGTGACTTCGCTGGTGCCGATCTCGGTGGTCGCCGAGGCGTGAGCGCGGTGGATCGCGCTGAACAGCTCGCGCAGGCCGGAGCCGTGCTTGGCGCTGATCCGCACCTTTTCGGCCCACTCGACGAACGCCAGCTTGCGCATCAGCAGGTTTTCGGTCTGCTGGCGCTGGTATTCGGTCTGCCCGTCCCACTTGTTGACCGCGACCACGAGGGCGCGGCCGGAGTCGAGCGCATAGCCCAGCACGCTAGCGTCCTGGTCGGTCACGCCTTCGCCGGCGTCGAGCATGACCACCGCGACCTGGCAGTTCTCGATCGCCTGCAGGGTCTTGATGATCGAGAACTTCTCGACCGCTTCCTCGACCTTGGACTTGCGGCGCACGCCGGCGGTGTCGACCAGGCGATACAGGCGGCCGTCTCGTTCCATGTCGACCGCGACCGAGTCGCGCGTGGTGCCCGGCACTTCCGAGGCGATCATGCGCTCTTCGCCGAGCAGGCGATTGACCAGGGTCGATTTGCCGACGTTGGGGCGGCCGATGAAGGCCACGCGCACCCGCGAGGGGTCGTTGTCTAGTTCGCTGGTGGTGCCCTCCTCGGGCAGGCGCGCGAACACTTCGGCGAGCAGTTCGTCGATGCCCTGGCGGTGCGCGGACGACACCGCGACCGCATCGCGGATGCCGTAGCGGGCGAAGTCGTTGACCGCGGCGCGCGCATCGAGGCCGTCGGTCTTGTTGACCACCAGCAAGGTCGGCCGCGCGGTCTTGCGCAGCCAGGCCAGTATCTCGTCGTCGAGCGCCGAGGCGCCTTCGCGGCCGTCGACCAGGAACAGCACCAGATCGGCCTCCTCGGCGGCGGCGCGCGCCTGGCGCGCGGTCGCGCCGGCCAGCCCCTCGTCCTCGCCGGCGATGCCGCCGGTGTCCACGACCGCGAACGGGCGCTGGCCTTCGGGCCGGCACACGCCGTAGTGACGATCGCGGGTGACGCCGGGCTCGTCGTGGACGAGCGCGTCGCGGCTGCGCGTGAGCGCATTGAATAGGGTGGATTTTCCGACGTTGGGGCGGCCAACGAGGGCGACTAAGGGAAGCATGATGTGAAGCCGGGAATGGGGAATGGGAGTGGGGAATCGAAGGCGCGCGGCCGCAGGCGGCGGCGTCGGGCCCGGGAATCCATCGGCGCGAGGCTGCCGAAACAGGCGCCATAGTGCCAGAGCGGACGCGAAGACGCTTTCGCCCGGCCGCCGGCCGGGCCGGTCGAGACGCCTCGGTACAGGCACCGGTCGCCCGGATGCGGCACCGATCAAACGAACGGCCCGGCACGGCTTGCGCCGCCCGGGCCGCGATTACTGCGGAAAACGGGGCCGGGCTGGGCCCGCGCTCCCGAATCCCGGTCTTATTGCAGCTTGAACGCGGTCAGCTCGCCTTCGACGTTCTGCACGATCAGCACGCCGTCGGCGACCACCGGGGCAGCGCGCAGCAGCTTGCCGCCGACCCGCGCACGCGCGGCGAATTCGCCGTTGTCGAGCTTGAGCCAGTGCACGTAACCGTCGAAATCGCCGACCACGGCGTAATCGCCGTGCACGGCCGCGCCGGTCAGGCTGCGCCGCGCCAGGCCGGGCTGCTGCCACAGGGCGCTGCCGCTGGCCTTGTCGAGGCCGAACACCAGGCCGGTCGGATCGCTGACGACCAGGCGGTCGCTGGCGACGCCGAGGCGGCCGACGCCGCCGTGCTCGCTGACCCACATCGGCCGGCCGCTCGGGGCGTCGATCGCGATGGTCTGCTTCTTGAAGCTGCTGGCGTACAGCGTGGTGCCTTCCAGCACCGGGGTGCCGTCGATATCGGCCATGCGGTCGAGTTCGCTGCGGCCTTCCGGCTGTGCGACCGGCAGGTCCCAGGTCGGACGGCCGTCGCTCGCCGACAGTGCGTTGACCGTGCCGTCGTCGTTGCCGACGAACAGGAAGCCCGGGCCGAGGGTCGGCGAGCCGTTGCCGCGCACGGTCAGCATCGGCACTTCGTGCACCCAGAACCAGCGGCGCTCGCCGCTGGCGGCGTCGAACGCGGTGACGCGGCCGTCGTTGGAGCGCACGAACACCATGCCCAGGCCGATGGACGGCGCGGCGATGACTTCGTTGGACACCTTGGCGGTCCATTTCTGCGCGCCGGTGGCCGCGTCGAGCGCGATCACTTCGCCGTCGAGCCCGCCGATCACGACCAGGCCGTCGCCCGCGCCCGGACCGCCGGACAGGCGGATGTCCTTGTCCTTCTTGTCCTTGTCGGTGCGCATGGGCTGGAAGTGCCAGACCTGCTTGCCGGTCTGCAGATCGTAGGCATACACGCCGCCCTTGACCGCCGCGGCGTAGACGCGGCCGTCGGCCACCGCCGGGCCCTGGCGAATGCCGATGCGTTCCTCGCCCTTGCCGGCGTTGACCGACCAGATCTTGTCGACCTTGACGCTCGGGGTGATGTCGGTGAGCTCGGTCGGCTCGTTGGGCTTGCCGTCGTCCTTCTTGCCGCCGCCGAACCAACCCTTGATGGTCGTGCAACCGCTGAGCGCGAACGCGCACAGCACGATCGCGGCGGTGTTGCGGACGGCGGGGCGGCCGGAGAACCTGTTTTCAGCGGACTTCATCAAGACTTGGCCTCGGGCTTGGCCGGCGTGCCGCCGGCTTCGGTGAGCTTGAGTTCGAGCAGACGGCGACGCGGCGAGGCCTCGTCGAGCTTGCCGAGCGCGGAGCCGTAATCGGCCCGGGCGAGATCGGACTTGCCGAGCGCGAAGTGAGCGTCGCCGCGCACCTCGATCGCCATCGGCGTGGTCGACTTATCGAGCAACTTGATCGCTTCGGCCGGCTGCTTGGCGTCGATCAGCAAGCGCGCCAGGCGCTGCTTGACGATCTCTGCGATGGCCGCGTCCTCGGTCTTGATCCCGCGCAGGGTGGCGATCGCGGCGTCGCGCTGGTCGGCATCGACCTGCGACTTGGCCAAGTCGAGCTGGGCCAGGGTCTGGTACATGCCCGGAGGCAGCGCCTTGACCTTGGCCGCGGCGGCCTTGTCCTTCGCCTGAACCGCATCGACCGCGGCCTGGAACTCGGCGGCGGCCTTGCCGTGGGTTTCGAGCTGGTGGTTGCCCCACCACTTCCAGCCGCCGATCGCGGCCAGACCGAGGGCGATGCCGCCGATCAGGCCGGCACCGTTGCTGCGCAACCAGGCCAGCACCCGTTCGCTTTGTTCGTGTTCGTCGAGCAGATCGTCTATCGCCATGAGTACGCCGTAGGCCGCCGTGCTAGGTCCTCGCCCGCGAGGGCGAAGCCGAAGTCAATGAGGACCGGCCCGCAACGCGGGCCGGTGATGGTCGCGAACCCGCAGCGCGGATCAATTAGACGCTGGCGCGAGGGAACCGTCAGAGGATAGCGTAAAGCGGGCCACGCTTCCGCGGCTGAACGGCGCCAGATCGACCGACTCGCCGGTCTTGCGGACTTCCACGCCGGAGGCGTTGCCGAGCTTGACGTAGCCGACTTCGCCGAGGTTGTAGCTGCGGGTCTGGCCGGGCTGGACGGTGCCCTCGTCGAGCACCTGGCCGTCGGTCCCGCGCACTTGCATCCAGCTTTCGCCGGTGAAATTCAGGGTCAGGGTCTTGCTGGCCTGGATCTGCGACAGCGCCGGCGCCATCGAGGCGACCAGGGGCGTGCGCTGCGGCGACATCGCCGTCGCGGTGGCCGAGCGTGCCGTCAGGGCGGCGCCGTGCTCGGCGCCGGCCGGAGTCGCCGGCATTTCCAGCGATTGCACGTTGACGCTGTTGCTCAGGTGCGGCCGCGTCGCCAGGACCACCGGCACCGCGATCGCCGCGGTCATCACGATGTAGATAGCGCGGCGGGTGGTCTGTTCGAACACGCGGCGATAGCGCGGCGTGTGGGTGTGGCTGATCAGTTCGGACGGCGCGGTCGAGGCCAGCGGCGTACCGCTGAGCTGGGCTTCCAGGTCGATGCCGACCAGGCGCGCATAGCTGCGCAACTGGCCGCGCACGAAGACCGGCGCGCCGGTGCTCGCGGTGTCGTCGTTTTCCAGCGATTGCACCACCCGCGACGGCATTTTCAGCCGTGCCGCGACGTCTTCGATGGACAGCCCCGCTGCCTCGCGGGCCTGTTTCAGACGCGCGCCACAGCTTCCGCCGCCTTCAGGCGCGAATTCGTTCGACTGCATCTTCACCTACCGCCATCCCCCGTTCCGGAGCCCTGCGCGTCAGGGAACTCCGCCCTCATTCGCTGAACGTATCTTGCGGCGGCAGCCGTGTCGCCGAGTTTTTGTTCGATCTGTGACGCAGTCATCAGCGCTTCAGCTGTGATTGGCTCAACGGCCAGCCGGCGTTCAGAAAAGGCCCTCGCCTCGAAGGCATTGCCCAGGCGCAGCTGCCGCTTGGCCATCGCGCTCAGCGCCATGGCGTTGGTGGGGTCGAGCGTCAGCGCCAGGCGCAGGTCGCGGTCGGCGCGCTCGCCCTGCCCCAGCTTGTCGGCGCAGGCCCCGCTGTTGGCCAGGGCCACTGCCGGGGTGCCGTAACGCGGGTCGGTCAGGGCCTTGTCGAACCAGCTCATCGCCTCGCTGGCGCGGTTGTTCGCGCACAGCCAGACGCCGTAGTTGTTGAGCGCGGCGCCGCGGTCGGGCGCCAGTTCGGCGGCCTTGCGGTAGTGGGCGCCGGCCTGGGTATTGTTGCCGTCCTGCTCGGCCATCACCGCCAGCAGGCTGTAGGCCTCGGCCGATTTAGGATCGAACTGCAGGGCCTGCTTGATCTCCGAGCGGGCCTTGTCGCGGTCGCCGGCGATCAGGTGGCTTTGCGCGGACTGGATCCGGCCCAGCGCGCTGGCTTCGCCGCCCGAGCGGCCGCGCTTGTCGCCGACGTCGTACTCCACCGCCGTCTGCTTGAAGCCTTTGCGCTCCATGTTCGGACGGATGAAGCTGAGCCGGTTGCAGGCGCTGGCCGCCAGCACCACCACGGTCAGCAGGGCGATGACGCGCAAAGCGCGAAGGCGCGGTGCGGCGGGACGGGGGTTCGACGCTGTGGCGCGCGGGAACTCAGGCAGCCGCATCGCCGACATCCTGGTCGAGGCCCTGGGCTTGCAGTTGTTTGCGGAACTCGGCCTGGCGCCGGGTCCGGTCCATGACCTGCCCCTTGAGCTGGCCGCAGGCCGCGTCGATGTCGTCGCCGCGGGTGCGGCGCACCGGCGCGATCATGCCGGCGTCGTTGAGCAGTTTCTGGAACGCGCGGATCGCGGTCTCGTCCGGGCGCTCGAAGCGGGTGCCCGGGAACGGGTTGAACGGAATCAGGTTGACCTTGGCGGCGTCCTTCATCTGCACCGCGTTGTCGAACTGGCGCAGCAGGCGGACCAGCTGGCGCGCGTGGGTCGGCTGATCGTTGACGCCCTTCATCAAGGTGTACTCGAAGGTCACCGACGTGCCGCGCTTGCGCAGCGCGTAGCGCACGCAGGATTCCATCAACTGCTCGATCGGATACTTCTTGTTGAGCGGCACCAGCTCGCTGCGCAGCTCGTCGTTCGGCGCATGCAGCGATACCGCCAGCGAAACGTCGCTGACCTCGCCGAGCTTGTCGATCATCGGCACCATGCCGGCGGTCGACAGGGTCACCCGCTTGTTGGCCAGGCCGTAGCCGAGGTCGTCGCGCATGATGCTCATTGCGCGCACGACGTTGTCGAAATTCATCAACGGCTCGCCCATGCCCATCATCACCACGTTGGTGAGTTTGCGCTGCTGGTGCGGGACGTTGCCGAGGTGACGCGCCGCCACCCAGACCTGGCCGATGATCTCGGCGGTCGACAGGTTGCGGTTGAAGCCCTGGGTCGCGGTCGAGCAGAACTGGCAGTTCAGCGCGCAGCCGACCTGCGAGGACACGCACAGCGTGCCGCGCCCCTTGTCGGGAATGTAGACCGCCTCGATCGCATTCTTCGCGTCCATGCCGAGCAGCCACTTGTGGGTGCCGTCGGTGGAGGGCTTGTCGTACACGACCATCGGCGCGCGCACTTGCGCATGCGCCTCGAGCTTGGCCCGCAGCACCTTGCCCAGGTCGGTCATGTCGTGGAAATCGGTGACGTAGCGGTGATGGATCCACTTCATCACCTGGTGCGCGCGGTAGCGCTTTTCGCCCAGCGTCTGCTCGAAGAAGTCCTCGAGCTGCACGCGGTCGAAATCGAACAGATTGGTCTTGCCGTTGTCGGGCACGACGGCGCCGGCCGAAGCCGGCGCCGCCGCATTGCCGACCAGCACGGCCGGTATCGCGTTCGATACCGGCGCGCCGGCGACATCCGCGCGCGCGACAGCGGATTCCCTCGCCTGCTCGCTGGCGGCTGCGGGAAGATCGTTTGCGTTGTCGCGGATGTCGTTCACTGCAGTGCTCTAAGTTTTTCGCTTAGCGTGCGTAGACGTCGGTGGCCGGGAAGAAATACGCGATTTCGATCGCGGCGTTCTCCAGGCTGTCCGAACCGTGCACGGCGTTGGCGTCGATGCTGTCGGCGAAGTCGGCGCGGATCGTGCCCGGCGCTGCGTCCTTCGGATTGGTGGCGCCCATCAGGTCGCGGTGCTTGAGCACGGCGTTTTCGCCCTGCAGCGCCTGGATCATCACCGGACCGCTGATCATGAACTCGACCAGGGCGGCGAAGAACGGACGCTCGCGATGCACGGCGTAGAAACCTTCGGCTTCCTGCTTCGAGAGGTGCTTCATCTTGGCGGCGACGACCTTCAGGCCGGCCTTCTCGAAACGGGTGTAGATCTCGCCGACCACGTTCTTGGCAACGGCGTCGGGCTTGATGATGGACAGGGTGCGCTCCAGCGCCATGGAAAGTCTCCGGGTAGGCGGGCCGCTTTACGGTCGGCCCGAGAATAACAGAAAACCCGCGACGGGACGCGGGTTTAGCCGATATGGCTGCGGTAATTCTAACGGAATAATCACCTGGTTTACATCCTCCGCCGAGGGTTCCGCCGGCCGGCCGAAGGGCGGCGGCGGAACCGAGATTGACGATTCCCGGGTCCCGGACTAGCATCAAACAAGCGTTTGATTCAGGCCGTCGCGACGGTCGTCCAGGAGTAGCCCGCGTCCCATGACCACGACCGCCCACTTTTCGACCAAGGACCGCATTCTCGGCGCCGCCGAGGAATTGTTCGCCCAGTTCGGCTTCACCGGCACCTCGCTGCGCCAGGTCACCAGCCGCGCCGACGTCAACATCGCCGCGGTCAATTACCACTTCGGCAGCAAGGAAAATCTCGTCAACGAGGTGTTCCGCCGCCGCATGGACGAGATGACCGAGCAACGCATGGGCGCGCTCAAGACCGCGGTCGAACGCCACCCCGGCGAGCTCGAACCGATCCTGGCCGCCTTCGTCGAGCCCGCGCTGGCGCTGGCCCAGGACCGCAACGGCGGCGGCGCCTTCGTACGGGTGATCGCCCGCGCCTACGCCGAGAAGAACGACAGCCTGCGCAAGTTCCTGTCCGACCACTACGGCCATGTCCTGCGCGAATTCGCCAAGGCCATCGCCGGCGCCGTACCGAACCTGAGCAAGGAGGAGCTGTACTGGCGCCTGGACTTCCTGGCCGGTTCGCTGACCTATGCCATGGCCGATTTCGGCCTGATCAAGCGACCCGCCGGTGTCACCGAAGCGGCGCACCGTGAACGCGCGGCCCGCGAACTGATCCGTTTCGCCGCCGCCGGCTTCAAGAGCTGAGCGACGCCAGATGCCGGCCCCGGCGGGGACCGGCGTCGCCGGACGGCCCAGCGCCGCCGGTTCTGCTCTGGATTCCCTCTGGACTCCCGCCCCCTCGCCCACATCCAAGATTTCTGTTCTTCTTCAAGGAGTTGTAGACGATGTCTAAGCAATTGCTTGTCCGCCGTGCCGCGGTCCTCGGGGCCGGCGTCATGGGCGCCCAGATCGCCGCGCACCTGACCAACGCCGGTGTCGACACGGTGTTGTTCGACCTGGCCGCGAAGGAAGGCGACCCCAACGGTATCGTCAACAAGGCCATCGCCAACCTGGCCAAGCTGAGCCCGGCGCCGCTGGCCAGCAAGACCCTGGCCGAG
This sequence comes from Lysobacter sp. 1R34A, assembly GCF_051217035.1. Lineage (NCBI taxonomy): Bacteria > Pseudomonadati > Pseudomonadota > Gammaproteobacteria > Lysobacterales > Lysobacteraceae > Lysobacter > Lysobacter sp. 1R34A. The sequence continues at coordinate 40,835 of NZ_JBPKJP010000005.1, read as the reverse complement.
CGCCTGACCGCCGCCAACTACGACACCGGCCTGGAACAGCTGCGCGGTTGCGACCTGGTCATCGAGGCCATCGCCGAGCGCATGGACTGGAAGCAGGACCTGTACAAGAAGATCGCCGACTACGTGCCCGATCATGCCGTGCTGGCCTCCAACACCTCGGGCCTGGGGATCAACAAGCTCGCCGAAGTGCTGCCCGAGCAACTGCGCCACCGCTTCCTCGGCGTGCATTTCTTCAATCCGCCGCGCTACATGCACCTGGCCGAGCTGATCCCGGCCAAGACCACCGACGCGGCCGTGCTGGAAGGCCTGGAAACCTTCCTGACCACCACCCTCGGCAAGGGCGTGGTGATCGCCAAGGACACCCCGAACTTCATCGGCAACCGCATCGGCGTGTTTTCGATGCTGGCCGCCATGCACCACACCGAGCAGTTCGGCCTGGGCTTCGACACCGTCGACGCGCTGACCGGCCCGGCGATCGGCCGCCCGAAGTCGGCGACCTTCCGCACCGCCGACGTGGTCGGCCTGGACACCATGGCCCACGTCATCAAGACCATGGCCGACACCCTGCCCGACGACCCGTGGCATTCCTACTTCCAGGCGCCGAAGTGGCTGTCGGCCCTGATCGGCAAGGGCGCGCTCGGCCAGAAGACCGGCGCCGGCGTGTACACCAAGCGCGGCAAGGACATCCTCGTGCTCGACCTGAAGGCGCAGGATTACCGCGCCTCGGCCGGCGAGCTCGACGCCGACATCGCCGCGCTGCTCAAGGAAAAGGACCCGGCCAAGAAGTTCGCCGCGCTGCGCGCCAGCGAGCATCCGCAGGCGCAGTTCCTGTGGGCGGTGTTCCGCGACAGCTTCCACTACAGCGCCTTCCACCTGGAAACCATCGCCGACACCGCGCGCGACGTCGATTTCGCCATGCGCTGGGGCTACGGCTGGTCGCTCGGCCCGTTCGAGACCTGGCAGGCCGCCGGCTGGAAGCAGGTCGCCGACTGGATCGCCGAGGACATCGTCGCCGGCAAGGCCATGGCCAGCGCCCCGCTGCCGAACTGGGTGTTCGACGGCCGCGAAGGCGTGCACGGCAAAGACGGCAGCTACAGCCCGGGCCGCAACGCCCAGGTGCCGCGCTCGTCGAATCCGGTGTATGCGCGCCAGCGCTTCCCCGACGCGCTGCTCGGCGAGCGCTTCTCGCAGGGCCAGACCGTGTTCGAGAACGACGGCATCCGCCTGTGGGCCGACGACGGCGACGACATCGCGGTGATCAGCTTCAAGACCAAGATGCACACGGTCAACGACCACGTGCTCAACGGCATCCAGGAAGCCATCGCCATCGCCGAGCAGAAGTTCAAGGGCGTGGTGATCTGGCAGCCGAAGGAACCGTTCTCGGCCGGCGCCGACCTGTCCGGCGCGCTGGGCCTGTTGCAGGCCGGCGACCTCAAGGGTTTCGAGGCGATGGTCGCCAACTTCCAGGCCACCAGCCAGCGCATCAAGTACTCGCTGGTGCCGGTGGTCGCGGCGGTGCGCGGGCTCGCGCTCGGCGGCGGCTGCGAATTCCAGATGCACTCGGCGCGCACGGTGTTCGCGCTGGAAAGCTACATCGGCCTGGTCGAGGCCGGCGTCGGCCTGCTGCCGGCCGGCGGCGGCCTGAAGGAGTTCGCGGTGCGCGCCTCCGACGCGGCCGGTCCGGGCGGCGACGTGTTCGCCGAACTCAAGACCGCGTTCGAGAGCGTGGCGATGGCCAAGGTCTCGACCTCGGCGTTCGAGGCGCGCGAGCTCAAGCTCGCCCGCGACGGCGACCGCGTCGTGTTCAACGCCTTCGAGCTGCTGCACGTGGCCAAGGCGCAGGCGCGCGCGCTGGCCGAAAGCGGTTACCGCCCGCCCCTGCCCGGCCGCCGCATCCAGGTCGCCGGCGACGTCGGCATCGCCACCTTCAAGATGCTGCTGGTCAACATGCTCGAAGGCCGCTTCATCTCGCCGCACGACTACGAGATCGCCAGCCGCATCGCCACGGTGATCTGCGGCGGCGAAGTCGACCGCGGCGCGCTGGTCGACGAGGAATGGCTGCTCAAGCTCGAACGCGAGCATTTCGTCGCCCTGGCGCAGATGCCCAAGACCCAGGAGCGCATCGCCCACATGCTCAAGACCGGCAAGCCGTTGCGCAACTAAGCGCAACGGGAATCGGGAATTGAGAATCGAGAATCGTTAAAGCGGGATACGGCGATCGGGCGGGAATCATGAGCGTTTGCTCTTGCGATTCCCGACTCCCGATTCCCGATTCCCGCCTCTGGAGAATCCAATGAGCAAGCAGATCCAGGAAGCCTACATCGTCGCCGCCACCCGTACCCCGGTCGGCAAGGCCCCGCGCGGTGTGTTCCGCAACACCCGTCCCGACGACATGCTCGCGCACGTGCTCAAGTCGGTGATCGCGCAGGCGCCGGGCATCGACGTCAACCGCATCGACGACGCGATCATCGGCTGCGCCATGCCCGAGGGCGAGCAAGGCATGAACGTGGCGCGCATCGGCGTGCTGCTGGCCGGCCTGCCCAACACCATCGCCGCGCAGACCATCAACCGCTTCTGCTCGTCCGGCTTGCAGGCGGTCGCGCTGGCGGCCAACGAAATCCGCCTCGGTAACGCCGACCTGATGCTCGCCGGCGGCACCGAGTCGATGTCGATGGTGCCGATGATGGGCAACAAGGTCGCGCTGTCGCCGTCGGTGTTCAACGACGACCACGTCGCCATCGCCTACGGCATGGGCATCACCGCCGAAAAGGTCGCCGAGGAGTGGAAGATCTCGCGCGAAGACCAGGACGCGTTCGCGCTGGCCTCGCACCAGAAAGCCATCGCCGCAATCCAGGCCGGCGAGTTCAAGAGCGAGATCAGCCCGCTCGAAGTCGTCTCGCGCGTACCGGACCTGTCGGGCAACACGATCAAGTTGCGCAAGAGCCTGGTCGAACTCGACGAGGGCCCGCGTCCGGACGCTTCGCTGGAAGCGCTGGCCAAGCTCAAGCCGGTGTTCCGCAACGGCCAGTTCGGCGGCAGCGTCACCGCCGGCACCAGCTCGCAGATGAGCGACGGCGCCGCCGCGGTGTTGCTGGCCTCCGGGCAGGCGGTCAAGGACTACGGCCTGACTCCGCTCGCCCGCTTCGTCAGCTTCTCGGTCGCCGGCGTGCGTCCGGAAGTGATGGGCATCGGCCCGATCGCCGCGATTCCGAAGGCGCTCAAGCAGGCCGGCCTGACCAAGGACCAGATCGACTGGATCGAACTCAACGAAGCCTTCGCGGCGCAGGCCCTGGCGGTGATCCGCGACAGCGATCTCAACCCGTCCAAGGTCAACCCGCTCGGCGGCGCGATCGCGCTCGGCCACCCGCTCGGCGCGACCGGCGCGGTGCGTACCGCGACGATCGTCCACGGCTTGCAGCGCCGCAAGCAGAAGTACGGCCTGGTGACGATGTGCATCGGCACCGGCATGGGCGCGGCCGGCGTGTTCGAGTCGCTGTAAGCCACGACGCCCCGGCTGCCGGGACGTTCGCGATGCACCGAAGGCGACCGGGTTCCGGTCGCCTTCGTCGTTCACGGCCAACGGCGGAACTGCGACAGCGCCATCGCAGCGACGATGCCGGCGCGGTTCGCTGTCGCGGCTTGCGCTGCTACCCTCGAACGCAGATCCGTTACGCCGACCTCAGGCCAACCGCGTTCCGTTCGGCACCGCCCGCTCGAGGGCGGTGATCACCACGCCCTGCTCGGTCGGGAAACCGGTCAACAGGAACTCGGACACGAACGGCCCGATCTGCTTCGGTGGGAAATTGATCACCCCGACGATCTGCCGCCCGACCAGGTCCTCGGCCGAGTACAGATCGCGAATCTGTGCGCTGGTCTTGCGCAGGCCGTGCGGGCCGAAATCGACCCACAGCTTCCAGGCCGGCTTGCGCGCCTGCGGGAACTCCTCGACCCGGGTCACGGTACCGGCGCAGATCACGACTTTCTCGAAGTCGCTCCATGCGATCAATCCGGCCTGGCTGTTATCGGTATCGCTCATCCTGCCCTTCCCTCTGTGCGTTCTTTGTAGGCGTCCTTGAGTTGCGCCCAGGTGTAGCTCAGCTGCGCCGCCAGCAGGCCGGCGGGTTTCATCGCCGAAACCAGGCCGTAGTCGGACAGCTCGCGCCAGCCCTCGTCGCCATGGGCGATCGCCGCCGCGACGGTTTCGCCGGCGAAGGTGGTCGGCGCGACGCCGTGCCCGCCGAAGGCCTGGGCCAGCCACAGGCCCTCGCCGATCCGGCCGATCTGCGGCATCTGATGGCGCGCATAACTCATCAGGCCCGACCAGGCGTAATCGATCCGGGTGCCGGCCAGTTGCGGGAACACCTTGAGCAGGTCGCGATAGAGCAAGCGCTTGACCGCCTGCGGCGAGCGGTCCAGCACCGAGATGCGTCCGCCCCAGAGCAGGCGCGTGTCCGGCAGCGGCCGATAGTAGTCGAAGGCGAAACGTGTGTCGTAGACCGCGGCGCGCGTGCGCAAGGCCTCGTCGAGGCGCTCGCCGAGCGGCTCGGTCACCATCACATAAGTCGCGATCGGCATCACCCCGGCATCGACCTCGCGGCGCAGCCCGGCCAGGTAACCGCCGCAGGCGAGCACGACCTGTTCGGCTTCGATTTCGCCGCGCTCGGTCCGGATCCGCCAGCCAGGACCCTGGCGCTCCAGCGCGAGCGCCGGGCTGCGTTCGTGCATGGCGACCCCGCGGCTTTCGGCCAGCGCCGCCAGCCCATGCGCGTACTTGAGCGGATGAAAATGCAGGGCCTGCGGTTCGAACAGGGCCTCGTGATAGCGCTCGCTGCGCACTTGTTCGCGCAAGCGTTCGCGCGACCACCATTGCCAGTCGACGCCGTAGTGTTCGGACAGCAGGGCCTGGCGCGAACGCAGTACTTCGCGGTCGCGAAACCAGTTGGCCCAGATCACCCCGGCCTCGGTGGCGTCGCAGGCGATGCCGTGGCGATGGATGCGCGAGCGGATCAGCTCGACCGCGCCGGTGGTGCCGGCGTACAGCGCGCGGGCGCGCTGCGGCCCGAGCTCGCGCAACAAGGCGTCTTCGCCGCGCGAATAACCGCCGAACACGAAGCCGCCGTTGCGGCCGGAAGCGCCGTGGCCGATGGCCTGCGCCTCGATCAGGGTCACCTCGCTCAGGCCGCGCTCGGCCAGTCCCAGGGCGGTGTTGAGCCCGGCGAAGCCGCCGCCGATCACGCACACCCGAGCCTGGCGTTTGCCTTCGAACGCCGGCCACGAAGGCTGGCGTTCGATGCTGGCGCGGTAATAACTTTCGGCGGGTATGGACATGAGCGGGTCGCAACGGGTTTGATGATGCCGGCCGGCGCCGCGGCGGCCGGTGCATGACCGCGCCGCCACACCGAACGCCGAGACGCAGACGATGGAGATCCACCGCGCCGACCTAGCCTACCGCAGACGCAGCCTGTGGCTGTTGGCCGCACTGCTGGCAGTCTGCGCGATCGGACTGTGGCTGCTGCACGGCTGGCTGCAGGCGGTGCAGGCGCACGCGCTGGCGAGCGCGCCGCAGGAGGCGCGGCGTTGGCTGCGCGGCGCGATCGCCGCGATGTTGATCGCGGCGGCCTTGCCGAGTGCGCTGTGGGGCCGCAGTCTGCGCCGGCTCGGCCGGGCCGCGCGCGAGGAAGGCCGTTTCCCGCCGCGCGCCTGGAAGACCTACCGCGACGTGCGGGTGCTGCGCGAACGGGCGGCCTTGCGATGGTCGCGGCGCAGCGAGCGCCTGGGCCGGATCGCGCAGGTCGCGGCCGGGATGTTCGCGGCGGCGGCCGCGGCGACCTGGGCCTGGCCCGGCTGATCGCAGCCGGCGCTGGCCGACCAAACGATCAAACGATCATGGGCTGCATCCGCGGCCCATGAGTTGCACGACTATGCCCTGCCCGCTGCTTACTCGAGGTCTTCGACGCCGAGTTCGTTGAGCGCGTTCTGCATCATCTGGCGCGCCGAATCGCTGAGCTTCTCGTGATCGAGGGCGTAGCGGATCGTGGCCTCGATCAGGCCCAGGTGGGTGCCGCAGTCGAAGCGCGTGCCCTGGAAGCGATAGGCGTTGACGGTTTCGCGCTCGAGCAGGGTCGCGATGGCGTCGGTGAGCTGGATCTCGCCGCCGGCGCCCGGCGTGGTGGTTTCGAGCAGTTCGAAAATGCCGGGATTGAGCACGTAACGGCCGACCACGGCGAGCGTGCTCGGCGCGACCTCCGGCGACGGCTTCTCGACGATGGCGCGGATCCGGCCCTGACGGGCCTGGAAGGCGTCGGTGGCGACGATGCCGTAGCTCGCGGTCTGCTCGCGCGGCACGTCCTGCACCGCGATCACGCTGGCGCCGCTGCTCTGGGCGGCGTCGGCCATCTGCTTGAGCGCGCCCGGGCCGCGGTTCCAGATCACGTCGTCGGGCAGCAGCACCGCGAAGGGCTCGTTGCCGATCACTTCCTTGGCGCACAACACCGCGTGGCCCAGCCCCAGGGCTTCTGCCTGGGTCACGAACACCGCGCGCACGCCTTGCGGCAGCACGTTGCGGATCAGTTCGAGTTGTTCGGTCTTGCCGGAGCGTTCGAGCTTGTGTTCGAGCTCGTAGGCCTTGTCGAAGTAGTCGGCGACCGCGTGCTTGTAGCGGTTGGTGATGAACACCAGGGTGTCGCAACCGGCTTCGATCGCCTCATCGACGGCGTACTGGATCAGCGGCCGATCGATGATCGGCAGCATTTCCTTCGGCACGGTCTTGGTCGCGGGGAGAAAACGGGTGCCGAGGCCGGCGACCGGAAAAACAGCCTTGCGAATACGTGCGGCCATCAAATCTTCCTGGCGTTACGGGCGGGGAATGCCACCACCGTAGCCGATTCCTTGTAATCGGGATGTTCACCCACCGGACGGAATTCCGGTACCGCGATGCGCAGCAAGGTACCGAGCGCCTCGCGGTCGTAGCGGATCGACGCATCGCGCAGCTGCTGCAGCGAGTTCTCCAGGGCCAGGCTCGACACGTCGCGCGGCTCGGCCTGGAGAATCTTCGGATGCACCGTCGGGCGATAACGCTCGTCGGCATGGAACAAGGTCTCGTGCAGTTTTTCGCCCGGGCGCAGGCCGGTGTAGACGATGGCGACGTCGCGGCCCGGGGTCTTGCCGGCCAGGCGGATCATCTGCTCGGCCAGCAGGCGGATCGGCACCGGCTCGCCCATGTCGAGGGTGTAGATGGCCTCGTGGGTGCCGATCGCCGAAGCCTGCAGGATCAACTGGCAGGCCTCCGGAATGGTCATGAAGAACCGGGTGACCTCCGGATCGGTGACCGTGACCGGGCCGCCGCTGCGGATCTGTTCGCGGAACAAGGGCACCACGCTGCCGGCCGAGTCGAGCACGTTGCCGAAGCGCACGGTGACGAACCGGGTGGCGCGCTGGTCGGCCAGCGATTGGCAGGTCATCTCGGCCAGACGCTTGGTTGCGCCGAGCACGTTGACCGGGTCGACCGCCTTGTCGGTGGAAATCAGCACGAAGGTGCCGACCCCGGCGGCGCGGCAGGCGCGCGCCACCGTCTCGGTGGCCAGCACGTTGTTGCGCACCGCCTCGCGCAGCTGCGCCTCCAGCAACGGCACCTGCTTGTAGGCGGCGGCGTGGAAAGCGGCGTCGGGCGAGGCCAGTTTGAGTGCGTATTCGATGACCGCCTTGTCGCCGCAGTCGCCGAGGATCGGGATGAATTCGACGTCGGGGAAATCGCGTCGCAGCGCGGTCTCGGTGGTGACCAGGGCCAGCTCGTCGATCTCGATCAGGGCGATGCGGCCGGCACCATGGCGCGCGCACTGGCGGCACAGCTCGGAACCGATCGAGCCGCCGGCGCCGGTGACCAGCACCGAGCGCGCGCCGAGCCAGGCGCGGATCGCCTTCCAGTCCGGCAACACGGGCTTGCGGCCGAGCAAGTCCTCGATCGCGACTTCCTTGAGCTCGCCGGGCAGCGAGCGCCCTTCGAGCACGTCCTGCAGGCGCGGCACCATCCGGAACGGCACGCCGGTGCGTTCGCAGGCCATGACCACGCGCTGCATCGCATTGGCGTCGGCCGAGGGCATGGCGATGACCAGCAGCTTGGCCGCGGTCTCGCGGGCGATCTCGGCGACGTCGTCGACGTTGCCGAGCACCGGCACGCCCTGGACCTTGCTGCCGCGCAGACGCGCGGCGTCGTCGAGGAAGCCGACCGGATGATAGGTGCCGAAGCGGCGCAGGTCGCGCACCAGGGCCTCGCCGGCGCGGCCGGCGCCGAGGATCAGTATCCGCACCGAGACCGCGTTGGCGCTGTCGATGCGGCTGTCCTTCCAGGCCCGGTACAACAGGCGCGGCGCGCCGAGCATGCCCATCAGCACCAGCGGGTACAGCACCAGCACGGTACGCGGCACGGCGTCGACGCGGTTATACAGGAACAAGCCCAGGACGATCGCGAACAGGCCCAGCATGCAGGCTTTGAAGATATTCCACAGATCGGGCACGCCGGCGAAGCGCCACAGGCCGCGGTACAGGCCGACCTGCCAGAACACCAGGCCTTGCGCGGCCAGGACCAGGGCGATCTCGGTCGACCACAGCGGCAGGGTCGGCGGGGTGGCGGTGATGCCGAAGCGCAGCTTGTGCAGCGCCTGCCAGACCAGCCAGACCATCGCGAGATCGTGCACGACCACCGCCAACCGCGGCAGGCCGCCTTTCAGACGATCGCGCAATGAACTCATTCCCTGCCCCTACTGAAAGAAAATCAATCGGTCCGGCCGGATCGCAGATCGGGCCGCTCGGTTCGTCCTAGCCGATCGGGTCGCCGGATTCGCGTCCGGTCTTCTGGATCAGCCACCAAAAAAAAGCGCCGGACATATACCACGCCGCTCCCATATATAAGATGAAACCGGTTCGGACTTCGGTCACATAGCGCACGCAGGCTAGCGACAACAGCGTGAAAACCGCATAGGCGAGCGTGACCCGGGTGTGGCCGATGCGCCGGGCCCAGACCTGGTAAGCATGCTGAGTATGCGGGGTCCACCAGCGTTCGCCGCGCCGGACCCGCCGCAGCAGGGTCAGGCCGGAGTCGACCATGAATGCGGCCAGCGGCAACAACAACAGGCCTGAACGCTGGCCCAGGCCGCTCGCGGCGAACACGCACAAGGCGGCGATCGCGTAGCCGATCGCGCCGCTGCCCACGTCGCCCATGAAGATCCGCGCACGGGGGAAATTGAACGGCAGAAAGCCCATGCAGGCGGCCAGCAAGGCCAGCGCCAGCCAGCTCCAGACCGGCCCGCCGAGCCAGACCAGGCCCAGCGCGACCAGCGCCGCCTGCGACGCGGCCAGACCGTTGATGCCGTCCATGAAGTTCCAGACGTTGGGCAGGCCGACCGCCAGCGCGAACGCCGCCAACGCCAGCCAGGGGTTGCCCAGTACGTACCAGACCGCGAACGCCAGCAGCGCCGCCGCCAGGCCGTGCACGCCCAGGCGCAGCCATGGCGACAGAGGCCGGTGGTCGTCGACCCAGCCGATCCCGGCGATCAGCAGCAGGCCGATGCCGAAGGCCCAGGCGAGCGGCGCGTGCGAGGGAAAGCGGATGCCCAGCGCAGCCGCGGCGACCAACACCGCGGCGACGATGGCGATGCCGCCGCCGCGCGGCGTGGCCACGCTATGGCTGCGGCGTTCGCCCGGCTCGTCGATGAGCCGGCTGTGCAGCGCATAGGCGCGCGCCAGCCAAGTGCCTGCGGCGCCGAGCGCCGCATAGATCGCGATCCATTGCCACATCGCTCAGACCACCGCGTAGTTCAGCAGCGGCTTGACCGAACCCCATTCCTTGCAGCTCGGGCATTGCCAGTGGTGACTGCGGGCGCCGAAGCCGCAACGATTGCAGCGGTAACTCGGATTGCGCACCAGCAGCTGGTCGGTGATGTGCTTGAGGTCGTGCAGGGTCGCCAGCGGGTCGGCGTTCTCGGCGATGGTGAGGTCGATCAGCGCCGCCTCGCCGCGCACCGAGGGGCGGTCCTTGAGCTGGCGCGCCAGATAGGCGCGCGCCGCCGGCACGCCGTCCTCGGCTTCGACCATCCGGGTCAGTGCCAGCACCGGGGCGATGCCGCGATAGTGCTCGCACATCTCGGCCAGGAAGGCGCGGGCACCGGTGGCGTCGCCGCCGCGTTCGTAGCAGCTCAGCAAGGCCGGCAACACTTCCGGCAGGTAATCGGGGTCGGCGCGGGCGACGCGCTCGAAGGCGCGGATCGCCGCGGCGTCGTTGCCCGTCTCCACCTCGATGCGCCCTTCCAGCATGCCGGCGCGGACCGAATTGGCATCGGCCTCATAGGCGCGCTTGACCGCCGCGCGCGCGGCGTCGGTATCGCCGGCGGCGCGGTAGCGGTCGGCCAGTTCGCATTCGAACTGGGCGATCAGCTTGCCCATCGGCTCGCCGGTCGCGGCCTCGTAGCGCTGGGCGTTCTCGATCGCCTTGTCCCAGTCGCGTTCGGACTGATAGATGCCGATCAGGTGACGCAGGGCCAGCGGCGCGCGCATGTCCAGCGCGACCAGATCGCTGAACACCGTCTCGGCGCGATCGAGCAGGCCCGAACGCATGTAGTCCTCGCCGAGCGCGAGCAAGGCCTGGACCTTCTGCTGGTCGCTCAGCCCCGGCCGCTGCACCAGGGCCTGGTGCAGGCGGATCGCGCGGTCGACTTCGCCTCGGCGGCGGAACAGGTGGCCGAGCGCGACCTGGGTCTCGAAGGTGTCCTTGTCGAGTTCGGCGATGTGCAGGAACAGCTCGATCGCCTTGTCGGGCTGTTCGTTGAGCAGGTAGTTGAGGCCGCGGAAATAGGTGGTCGACAGGCGGCTGACCTGATTGTCGCTATGCCGCTCGCCCCCTCGCCGCCCGATCACCCAACCGCTCACCGCCGCCACCGGCAGCAACAGGAAGAACCAGAACCACTGGCTGATGAATTCCATGCTCAGACCTCGGGACCGGTGAGCGGGGGCGCCGGCGCGGCGCTCGCCGCACGCTCGGCGCGGCTGAGGCGGCGGCGCAACGGCAGGACCACGCTGGCGCTGATCGCCAAGCCGCCGATGAGGGCGCCCAGCAACAGGGCGACGATCAGGGCGATGCCGAGCGAGGTCGCCGGGACGAAACCGATGCCGAGGTCGATGCTGACGATCTGGCGGTTCAGGGCGCCGAGGATCGCCCCTGCCGCGAGGCAGGCCAGGGCGATGAGAAGACGGATCACGCGCATGGGGAGTTCCGGGAGGTCGTGCACGATCTCGTGCGTGTCGCGCCTAGCTTAACGGACGCGCATGCGCGCGGCGTATTAGCCGGGGGAAACGAGTTTGGAGGAGTAAGGAGCGAGTCAGGGCGTGATCGCCCTACCCACGGCCAGTGCGGCCGATGCGTATAAATAAGGAATCGAGAGCGGCCGGCGGCGATGCCGCTCGTTCCTCGCTGCTCGCGGCGGCGCGGCCGCCACTCATTCCCGGGATTTCAGCCTTCTTCGTCCAGCGGGGTGACGCCGCTGACGCGTTCGCGCAGTTCCTTGCCGGGCTTGAAGTGCGGGACGTGCTTGCCGGGCAACGCGACCGACTCGCCGGTCTTCGGGTTGCGGCCCAGGCGCGGCGGACGATAGTGCAGCGAAAAGCTGCCGAAGCCGCGGATCTCGATCCGCTCGCCGGCCGACAGGGCGCCGCCCATCATTTCCAGCAAAGCCTTCACCGCCAGATCCACATCGTCGCCCTTGAGATGGGCCTGACGCTGCGAAAGGATCTCGATGAGTTCGGACTTGGTCATGGACGAAGCGTGGCCTTGCCTTGGGAAGGTCGTGAAGAAAGTCGTGCGGACGTCGCGATCGGCTGCGATCCCCTACCGCAGACCGAAGGCGACCCGGCCGTACCGGGCCGCCTCGGCGGATGCATCGGTAAAGCCCGGCCCGGATCGACCGGGCCGTATTGCCTGTAGCGTGACGCGTGCAGCGATTACTCGGACTTGCCGCCCAGACGCTCGCGCAGCAACGCGCCGAGGCTGGTGGTGCCGCTGGCGGCTTCGGAGGTCTGGCGGTTGTAATCGGCCATCGCTTCCTGCTGCTCGTGCTCGTCCTTGGCCTTGATCGACAGCTGCATGCTGCGGCCCTTGCGGTCGGTGCCGATGATCTTGGCTTCGACTTCCTGGCCGACCTTGAGGTACTGCGAAGCGTCTTCGACGCGCTCCTTGGCGATGTCGCGCGCGGCGACGTAGCCTTCGATGCCGTCGGCCAGTTCGATCGTCGCGCCCTTGGCGTCGACTTCCTTGACCGTGCCCTTGACGATCGAGCCCTTGGCGTTGGAAGCCACGTACTGGCCCATCGGGTCCTGCTCGAGCTGCTTCACGCCGAGGCTGATGCGCTCGCGCTCCGGATCCACGGCCAGGACCACGGCTTCCAGCGTGTCGCCCTTCTTGTAGTTGCGGACCACGTCTTCGCCGGTGGTGTTCCAGCTGATGTCGGACAGGTGGACCAGGCCATCGATACCGCCGTCCAGGCCGATGAAGATGCCGAAGTCGGTGATCGACTTGATCTGGCCTTCGACCTTGTCGCCCTTCTTGTGGATGGCCGCGAAGGTCTCCCACGGGTTCGAGGTGACCTGCTTCATGCCCAGCGAGATACGGCGACGCTCTTCATCGACGTCGAGGACCATGACCTGAACTTCGTCGCCGACCTGCACGATCTTGGACGGGTTGACGTTCTTGTTGGTCCAATCCATTTCGGAGACGTGGACCAGGCCTTCGACGCCCGGCTCGATCTCGACGAACGCGCCGTAATCGGTGACGTTGCTGACCTTGCCGAACACGCGGGTGTTGGCCGGGTAGCGGCGGGCGATGTTGTCCCACGGATCCTCGCCCAGCTGCTTGAGGCCGAGGCTGACGCGGTTGCGCTCGCGGTCGTACTTGAGCACGCGGACGTCGAGTTCCTGGCCGACTTCCACCACTTCCGAGGGGTGACGCACGCGCTTCCACGCCATGTCGGTGATGTGCAGCAGGCCGTCGATGCCGCCGAGGTCGACGAACGCACCGTAATCGGTGAGGTTCTTGACGACGCCCTTGAGGATCGCGCCTTCCTGCAGCTTCTCCATCAGCTGTTCGCGCTCGACGCTGTACTCGCTCTCGACCACCGCGCGGCGGGAGACGACGATGTTGTTGCGCTTGCGGTCCAGCTTGATCAGCTTGAACTCGAGTTCCTTGCCTTCCAGGTAGGCGGAGTCGCGCACCGGGCGCACGTCCACCAGCGAACCCGGCAGGAAGCCGCGGACATCCTTGATGTCGACGGTGAAACCACCCTTGACCTTGCCGCTGATGCGGCCGGTGATGGTCTCGTTCTTTTCGAGCGCCTCTTCGAGCTCGTCCCACACCATCGCGCGCTTGGCTTTCTCGCGCGACAGCACGGTTTCGCCAAAGCCGTTCTCGATCGAGTCGAGTGCGACCTTGACCTCGTCGCCAACGGCGACGTCGATCTCGCCGGCGTCGTTACGGAACTGTTCGATCGGCACAATGCCTTCGGACTTCAGGCCGGCGTTGATCACCACTACGTCGCCGCGCACTTCCACGACGGTACCGGTGACGATGGCGCCCGGCTTCAGCTTGGCCAGGTATTGCTGGCTGGCTTCGAACAGTTCGGCAAATGATTCGGTCATTGGATTGGATATCTCGGTTAAACACACGGGCCGCACCGTCTGACATCGTTGCCGGACTGGCAACGCAAGCAGTACGTGGTCGACCCACCCGTTATGTGGCGCGATGGAACTGCACCATGTGTTATTGGTTGATCCGCCGCAGGATTGCGACGGGGCTGTGAAACAACGTTGTTGCGACTGCATGGTGTTGCGACTGCATCTGCCACGGACGCATCGCGTACGCTCGTGCCGTTCAGCGCGCGGGCAACAAAGCCAGCACCTGTTCGACTACCGTGTCGATGCCCAGACCGGTGGTATCGATGCGCACGGCGTCTTCGGCCGGGCGCAACGGCGCCACCGAACGCTGGGCGTCGCGGGCGTCGCGGGCGAGAATCTCCCGTAGCAGACCGTCTAAAGTAACCGAAACCCCTTTGTCTTTCAACTGCTTATAGCGCCTTTCGGCCCTTTCGTCGGCGCTGGCGGTCAGGAACACCTTGAACGGGGCGTCCGGGAAGATCACCGTGCCCATGTCGCGACCGTCCGCGACCAGCCCCGGCGCCTGCCTGAACGCGCGTTGGCGATCCTTGAGCGCGGCCCGGACCTCGGGAATCGCGGCAATCGCAGAGGCCGCGGCGCCGGCGGTTTCGGTACGCAGCTCGTCGGTCGCATCGACCTCGTTGATCAGGACCCGCAGCTCGCCGCGCTCGTCGTCGCGGAAGCCGATGTGGGTGTCGAAGGCGCAGCGGACCAGGGCCGCCGGGTCGGCCAGGTCGAGATCGGCCCAGCCCGCGGCGACGCCGACCGCACGGTAAAGCGCTCCGGAATCGAGGTAATGCCAGCCCAGGCGCTGCGCGACCAGGCGGCTGATGGTGCCCTTGCCCGAGCCCGAGGGCCCGTCGATGGTGAGGACGGGGATAGTGCCGTTGTCTGAGGATGCGCTGTTCATGGGTATCATTATGCGACGGCCGCCCGCGCTTTCGGCCCGCGATCGCAGCCGATCGATGCCGATCGAGGCCCGGGGCTCGGCGCAGCGCGCCGGTCTGCCGGCCGCCCTGCCGGGCCGATCCGTCGCCCCCGGCGGACGATCCCGAGACCGAGCCTGGCGGCGGAAGGGCACCGCCCCGGACGCGGCGATTCGCCCCGGCCGGCGCCGGCTGGATTTTTTTCACGCAAGCACTTGATCGGACGGAGATTTGTCCGCTACAATCGCGGGCTAACTTTTCCACCCCGCTTCTTTCATCCCATTTTTGCCGAGGTTCTCATGAAGGTCCTGTCCTCCCTGAAGTCGGCGAAGGCCCGTCACCGCGACTGCAAAGTCGTCCGCCGCCGCGGCAAGGTCTTCGTGATTTGCAAGTCGAACCCGCGTTTCAAGGCGCGTCAGCGCTGAAACAGACCAGCGTGGTCGAGGCGCGTCAGCGCTGAGACCCGCGGGACGGCCCCTGGCCGTCCAAGGTTCGACGCCGAAAGCCGCCGCAAGGCGGCTTTCTTCGTTCTCCGGCCCGATCCGCCCTCGGCTTCGCCAAACCGTGACGGCCGCACGCTGCCGTTAAGCGTCAGCTTGTGACTAGAATCCCCGCGTCCTTTGACGAGGTGGCTCTTCCATGAAATTGCGTATCGCCGTTGCCCCGCTGCTCGCCCTGCTCGCCTTCTCCGGCGCCGTCTCCGCCGAGACCCTGCTGATCCAGCGCGTGCAGGAGGAAGGCAAGGCTTTGCTGCCGTCCCGTGGCCAGAGCATGGACCAGGTCAAGGCGCGCTATGGCGAGCCGACCCAGCGCATGGACCCGCGCGGCGGCCAGAAGCGGCAGTGGCCGCAGATCAACCGCTGGGTCTATCCGGCCTTCACCGTCTATTTCGAAAAGAGCCGGGTGATCGACGTGGTCGCCAACAAGGCCGACGCCGAGGAAATCGGGCCGAAACCGCCTATCCTTTGAGGCTATGAATAAAAACGTATTGCGCTTCCCCGCGGAGTGGGAACCCCAGTCCGCGGTTCTTGTCGCCTGGCCGAATGCCGACACCGACTGGGCCGAGCGCCTGGGCGAGGTCGAGGAAACCTACATCGCCCTGGTCGCGGCCATCGTCCGCTACCAATCCGTGCTGATCTGCGTGGCCGACGACGACGTCCAGGCCTATGCCCGCGCGCGCCTGTCCTCGGCGCGCATCGACATGGCCCGGGTGCACTTCATCGAAGCGCCCTACGACGACACCTGGCTGCGCGACTCGGGCCCGATCAGCCTGCGCGACGGCGATGGCTTCCGCCTGCTCGACTTCCGCTTCACCGGCTGGGGCGGCAAGTTCGACGCCAGCCAGGACGATCTGCTGGTCGAACGCCTCACCGACATGGGAACCTTCTCGAACAGTGTCCGCCAAAGTATTGATTTTGCTTTGGAAGGCGGCGCTATCGAGACCGACGGGGCCGGCACCTTGCTGAGCACCTGGCAATGCCTGCACGAACGTCACCCGCAAGCCAGTCGCGAGGAAATCACCGCCAAGCTGGCCGGCTGGCTGCAGCAGGACCGGGTGCTGTGGCTGGACCACGGCTACCTCGAGGGCGACGACACCGACGCCCATATCGACACCCTGGCCCGCTTCGCCGCGCCCGACACCATCGTCTACCAGGGCTGCGACGACCCGACCGATTCGCACTACACCGAACTGCAGGCGATGGCGGCCGAACTGGCGGCGTTGCGCACCCGCGACGGCCAGCCCTATCGCCTGTTCGCGCTGCCGTGGGCGCAGCCGGTGATCGATGAAAACCGAAGGCTGGCCGCGAGTTACGCCAACTTCCTCATCATCAACGGCGCCGTGCTGATGCCGGCCTACGGCGACGCCGCCGATGCCCAGGCCCAGGCCGTGCTGGCGCAGGCCTTCCCCGACCGCGAGATCGTGCCGGTGCCCTGCCGCGCCCTGATCTGGCAGAACGGCAGCCTGCATTGCGTGACCATGCAGTTGCCGCAGGGACTGATCGCGGACTGATCTGTTCGGGCGGATCGCATCCACCCGCATAAAGTGCGCGCACCGGGCCAGCCGGTCGCTGCGGGCCTGTCGCAACGTGTGGATCGGCAGCTTGTCCACCCGGCACGGATACGACAATCTTGCGCCCGGCATGCGCGACGCTCGCGCATGCCGAACAGGGGGGTAAGGATGGATCGAATCATGCTGGCCGCAGGCGTCGCCTTCGCGGCCGCCGGCCTGTTGTCCGGCTGTGGCGTCGGGTATTACAAGTCCAATGCCGGCACCGGCACCGCGCAGCTAAGCTTGACCCGCGGCGCCATGCATCTGGGTGGCCGCTCGCTGCAGGTTTATTCCGCCTACCGCGACGCGCATTGCACGGACAGCTCCGGCAGCGGCCGGCTCGCTGCGATGCTGACCTATACGGCACCGCGCAAGGCGGCCACGGTCGACGCTGGCCAGCGTCTCTATCTGGCGGCTGGCTTGCACGACTATGGCGTCACCGATTCGCCGCCTCGCGGTCCCGGCGCGTTCTACGACGGCCCCGGCATGTACCTGGTCCAAGGCACCTGCCTGAACCTGATCAGCTTCATTCCGCAACCCCGGCACGAGTACGACGTCGTACAGGAACGGGTCGGTGCCGGCTCTTGTGAATTGCGAGTGGTGGACCGCGACACGGGCGCCCCGCCCCCCGATCTGGCCGAAGAAAACCCGCGCGCCTGCCCGCGCGACACCGCGCAGTGACGCAGTCCGGGCGGCCGGCCCGTCGCCGGGCCTTACAATGACCGCCCCACGTTCGCGATCAAGCAGAGACGATGAACAAGACCACCCTTCCCGTCGCCCTGATCCAGGACCGCGACCACGGCTCGCGCGAGGCCAACCTGGCCAATATCGAGGACCGGGTCGGCGAGGCCGCCAAGCGCGGCGCCAAGTTGGTGTTGCTGCAGGAACTGCACAACGGCCCCTACTTCTGCCAGCACGAATCGGTGGCCGAATTCGACCTGGCCGAGCCGATTCCCGGCCCGAGCACCGAGCGCCTGGCGGCCCTGGCCAAGCGCCACGGCGTGGTCCTGGTCAGCTCGCTGTTCGAGCGCCGCGCGGCCGGGCTGTACCACAACACCGCGGTGGTCTTCGACGCCGACGGCTCGACCGCCGGCAAGTACCGCAAGATGCATATCCCGGACGATCCGGGCTTCTACGAGAAGTTCTACTTCACGCCGGGCGACATCGGTTTCGAGCCGATCCAGACCTCGGTCGGCCGCCTCGGCGTGCTGGTGTGCTGGGACCAGTGGTACCCCGAAGGTGCGCGCCTGATGGCGCTGGCCGGCGCCGAACTGTTGCTGTACCCGACCGCCATCGGCTGGGATCCGGACGACCAGCAGGACGAGAAGGACCGCCAGCGCAACGCCTGGATCCTCAGCCATCGCGGCCACGCGGTCGCCAACGGCCTGCCGGTGCTCAGCGTCAACCGCGTCGGCCACGAGCCCTCCCCGATCGGTGCCTCCGGCATCCAGTTCTGGGGTTCGAGCCACGTGGTCGGGCCGCAGGGCGAGTTCCTGGCCGAGGCCAAGACCCAGGACCCCGAGATCGTGATGGCCGAAGTCGACCTCGGCCGCAGCGAACACGTGCGGCGGATCTGGCCGTTCCTGCGCGACCGCCGCATCGACGCCTACGCCGACCTGCTCAAGCGGTACCGCGATTGAACCCGGGCGCGCCTCCCTCGCCGCTGCTGCGCCCGGCGGTCGAAGCCGACCTCGAGGCGATCACCGCGCTGTATGCGCGGGAAGTGCGCGAGGGCCTGGCGACCTATGAGTACGACGAACCCGATGCCGCCGAAATGCGGCGGCGCTGGCGGGCGATCGTCGAGGCCGGTTATCCCTATCTGGTCGCCGAGCAGGACGGCGCGTTCGCCGGCTATGCCTATGCGACGGCCTACCGCACCCGCATCGGCTATCGCTGGACGGTCGAGAACTCGGTTTACGTTGCCCCGGACTTCCACGGCCGCGGCATCGGCCGCGCGCTGATGCTGCGCTTGATCGAGGACTGCACCGCGCTCGGTTTCCGGCAGATGGTCGCGGTGATCGGCGACGGCAGCAACCGGGCCTCGGTGGCCCTGCACGAACGCCTCGGCTTCAAGCCAGGCGGCGTATTTCCGGGCTTGGGCCGCAAGCACGGCCGCTGGCTCGACACCGTGCAACTGGTGCGCGCGCTCGGCGACGGCGACCAGGGCGAGCCCGACCAGGACGTGCCGGGCCTGCGCTGACTTTCGGCCGCTTGCGCTACTCCAGCCGTAAGCCCGGCACTGCGTCGCCGGCTAGCCCCCACTCCTCCAAGGCACGCTCCCCAAAGACACACTTCGCCGAGGCCTGGGCCGCACTGCGACCCAGGCCCGTGGCAAGGGCGGCCTCGTCCGGTAAGCTGAACGGCGGCCGCCGACGAACGGTCACAATAAAACGAACGGACGTGCTATTTTGGATTCATGTCGATGCTGACCGCCACCGTCAAAGGCGCCGCGACCCGCGACGCGATCCTCGAGCAGGCCTATGGCATCGCCGCCTCGGCCGGACTGGAAGGCCTGTCGATCGGCCCCCTGGCGGCCGCGGTCGGCATGTCCAAGAGCGGCGTGTTCGCTCACTTCGGTTCGCGTGAAGACTTGCAGCTGGCGGTGCTCGACCTGGCCAGCCAGCGGTTCGTCGAATATGTGCTGTTGCCCGCATTGCGGCACCGGCGCGGCCTGCCGCGCCTGCGCGCCATCGTCGAGGCCTGGTTCGATTGGGCGCGCCACACCGAGGGCGGCTGCGTCCTGCTCGGCGCGGTCCACGAATACGACGACCGTCCCGGCTCACTGCGCGCCGCCGTGGTCGATCAACAACGGGGCTGGCAGCAGGCCCTGGGCAAGGCGGTGCAACTGGCCATCGACACCGGCGAGCTCGGTGCCGACACCGACACCGCGCAACTGGCTTTCGAAATCTACGGCGTGGCGTTGGTCGTGCACCACGACTCCGGCCTGTACGGCTACGACTCCGCGACCGAACGCGGGCGCCGCGCCTTCGAACGCCTGATCCGTTCCTACGCATCCTCCCCCACCGCCTGAGCGACCGACGAGGCTCGTCATGTATCCGCTTATTGCCAGAATTAGCACGACCGTTCGTAACATAGTGAAACTTTACGGTTTGCGCCTGAGTTTCCTGGCCGGCGCTTGGCTTGCACCCGACGCCACCATGCATCGGGTGGCGCGGTTGTTCTGCACCCCGTTCGCGTCCACCCGCAGCCGCGCCCTCGCCGCGCCGACCCATGGCGCCCGCGAGGAAGCGCTGGAGGTCGACGGCCAGCGCATCGTCACCTACGTCTGGGGGGATCCGCAGCGCCAGCCTTACGTGCTGTTCGCGCATGGCTGGTCGAGCCACGGCACCCGCATCGCCAATTGGCTGCCGGGCCTGTTCGCCGCCGGCTACGCGGTGGTCGCGTTCGACCAGCCCGCGCACGGCAAGAGCGAGGGCCGCCTCGCCACCCTGCCCGACTTCACCCGCCATCTGTTCGCCGTCGGCGAGCACTACGGGCCGGCCGCGGTGGTGATCGGCCATTCGCTCGGCGGCGCCGCGGCCTTGCTGGCGATGGCGCGCGGCCTGCGCGCCGAGCGCGCGGTGCTGATCGCGCCGGCGGCCGACCCGGTCGCCGCGGTGAAGCGTTTCGCCCAACTGCTGTGGGTCGGCGAGGACGTCTGCCGGCGCCTGTTCGCCTATTACGAAGCGCGCATCGGCATCAGCTTCGATTCGCAACAGGCGCACCGCAACGCCCCGGCAATGGCCAGCCCGGCGTTGATCGTGCACGACCTCGGCGACCGCGAGGTGCCCTGGGCCGAGGGCGAGCGCTATGCGCGCTATTGGCCTGATTCGCGCCTGCTGACCACACGCGGCCTCGGCCACCGCCGGGTGCTCGAGGACAAGAGCGTGATCGAGGCCGGCCTGCGTTTCCTGCACGGCGAGAACGTCGGCGAACGCTTGGTGTCGAGCCCGAACCTGCCGTTCGGCCTGGCCTGAACGCTCGGCATGGACGGCCGCGAACGCGGCCGCTGCGGTCTCGGACGGGTCGAACCCGACGCCGGCCCCGGGCTCTCACCGAAGTCGGCGGCGAATGGCGGGGGCAGCATCGGGGCATCTGGCCCGCACTGCGTGAACGCGACCGCGTTCATTGCCGGCCCCGGTTGCAGGCTCTAAGCTCTGCCCCCATACGGTAGGAGTCGCCGTCCGGCAACGGAGCGGCTTCACCCCATCGATTCCACCCGCTTCGGCACAGACGGCGCCCTTGGGCGCCGTTGTGTTTGCCGGGGCCGCCACCGAGCCGCTGCATGCATCCGTTCTCGAGTTCGTCCTTCCGTCGACCGCGCGGGCCGCGCGCATGAGCGAGTCGTTGTTGGCGCCGGCAAGCACGAGTCTGCAGGACGTGCTCGCCACCCAGCCGCATGCGGTAGTCGAACGCGACGGCGTGCGCTACACCCTGCTCGGCACCGCCCACGTGTCCCAGGCCAGCGTCGATGCGGTGCGCGACGCGGTCGGCAGCGGCGCCTTCGATGCGGTCGCGGTCGAACTCGACCCGCAGCGCCTGCAGGCCCTGACCGATCCAGACGCACTGGCCAAGCTCGACCTGATCCAGGTGATCCGCTCCGGCAAGACCGCGCTGTTCGCCGCCAACCTGGCCCTGGCCGCATACCAGCGCCGGCTCGCCGAACAGCTCGGGATCGAGCCCGGCGCCGAGCTCAAGCGCGCGGTGCTGGAAGCGCGCGAACGCGACCTGCCGGTGCACCTGATCGATCGCGAAGTCGGCCTGACCTTCAAGCGCGCCTCCTCCAAGCTCGGCTTCTGGGGCCGGGCCAAGCTGGGCGTGGGCTTGATCAGCGGGCTGTTCGCCGCCGACGAGGTCGGCGAGGAAGAAATCGAGAAACTCAAGCAAGGCGACATGCTCGAATCGAGCTTCGGCGAGTTCGCCGCCGAAAGCCCCGAGTTGTACGAGACCGTGATCGCCGAGCGCGACCGCTACATGGCCGCGCGCTTGCGCGAGACCCATGGCGAGGCGCGCGAAGTGCTGGCCGTGGTCGGCGCCGGCCATCTGCAAGGCCTGGCCCGGCATCTGCGCGAAGACACCGAGGACCCGATCGCCCAGCGCACCGCGCTCGAACAGGTCACCACCAAGAGCAAGGTGCCGTGGGTGATGATCGTGATCACCTCGCTGATCATCGCCGGCATCGCCTGGGGCTTCTGGAAGGGCGGCGCGGCGATGGGCGCCGACCTGCTGCTGCAGTGGGTACTGTTCACCGGCGGCTTGGCCGCGCTGGGCTGCCTGCTCGCCGGCGGCCATCCCTTCAGCATCATTACCGCGGCCGTGGTCGCCCCCTTGAAGCCGTTCCGCCCCGGCGTACCGACCGGCGCGCTCAGCGCGCTGGTCGAAGTGCACCGGCGCAAGCCCGCCTATGGCGACTTCATGGCCCTGCGCGACGACGCCCAGACGGTCAAGGGCTGGTACCGCAACCGCGTCGCCCGGGTGGTGCTGAACTTCATGCTGACCAACATCGGCACCGGCATCGGCGTGTGGCTGGCCGGTTTCCGCATCGCCAGCAAGCTGGTCGGTTGATCGAGCGGACTCAAGCGGGGGAGCTTTCCCTTCGATCGTTGCGCGCGACGCTGCCCTGAGGGTAACGAACGCCTGCGCAGCTATAGCGAAGCGTGGCGCTGAAGCTTCGCTCGCGAACGCTCGCTCAACGGATCGGCAGTTTCAGGCGCCGTCCGTTCCAGTCCAGGACGACGCCGTCGGTCCTGATCGCCACCAGCACGGCGTCCCCGATGCGGCTGCCTTCAGACAGGCGCTGGCCATCGATGATGACGAACCGCTGCGCCGGTGCGTCGTTCCACATGTGCATGCTCAACTTCAGCGGCGGCAGCTGCTTGCGCTCGGCCACCGGAAGGTCGGCGAGCAGCAGCAGGCCGTCGTTGTTGGCGATCGCCACCGGCGGTGCCGGCTCGGGAACGACGACCGGTGGCGGGGCCGGCAGCGGCGGTGGCGGCGGCACGAGCGCGGGCGTCGGCGGCGGATCGGTCGCGACTGCGGGCGGCTCGGTCTCGCTCTCTTCGGCTTGCTCTTCGTCCCCGCCCCGCCTGCCGGCGGGTGCCCGGGGCGGCGCGGCCGCGGCGGTAGCCTGAGCCATGGGCGCAGGCCGATTCGCAGGCCGATTCGCAGGCAGCGGATTGCCTATCGGCGCGGCCGCGACCGCGGGCGACTCGATCGCCGCGGGCGGTTCGATTCGCGGCGTCGCGGCAGCGACGGGGCGTTCGCGGCCGGCCACTTCGTCTGCGGTGTTCGCGACCGGCTCAGCCGCCGGCGGTCGGCTCAGCCACCAGACGAGCCCGGCGGCGACGGCGACGGCGGCAAGCGCGAGCCACCCACCGGTCGGCGTGGCCCGATGCGGCGCGCGCGCGAGCGGCGGCAATTCCGCGTACAGATCGGGCGACTCGCCACGGCGGCGTTCGGCTTCGGACTTGCGCAGGGCTTCGAGAATCAACGACATCGGCTTACTCCAACCCCGGCTGCAGGCGCGGACCGGTGTCGCCGGACGACAGCGCGAGCATCGTCTCCGGACCGACCACGCCATCGCCGAGCAAGCCGCGTGCGCTCTGGAAACTGCGCACGTCCTCGATAGTCGCGCCAGCCGCGGTCACGCCGAGCCGCATGCGCAACCATTCGCCATGCACCCCGCCGGCATGCGGCGCCAAGGACGAGCCCAAGCCCTCGGGGCCGCGCCATACCGCAGCATATTCGCCGGTCCACAGCCGCTCGAGCGCGGCGCGGTCGGTCTCGAACGGCGCGCCGTCCAGCGACAAACGCACCGTGCCGGCATTGACGCCACTCAGCAGAACCCAGGGATCGCGGACGCCAAGGCGCAGATGCAGCAGCACCGGGCGGCCGAGCCGGACCAGTTTGCCCAGGTTCGCCTTCCCGCGCAGGCAATACACTCCGGGAGCGACAGGAGAAACACAGCGCGACGCCGCGGCGACGGCGGCTTCGTCCGCAGGCAACTTCCAGACGCTCAGCAACTGCCTCCATGCCGGCAGCGAAGCAGGCTCGGCCGCGGCGACACGCTGCGCGAACGCGGTGTCATCCAGGTGCGGCGTCGCCGTCGGGTCGTTCGCCTTCGATGGCTTCGCGCCGGCTCCGGCTTTCGCCGCCGATGAGGTCCCATCAGCATCCGTCGCTCCGGCCTGATCGGTCGGCTGGGCCGGCGTCGTCGCGACGAATGCGTTGGCTACCGCCTGAGACGGCTGGCTCCGCCACCACAACGCGCCGAGCGCCAACGCCACGATGGCCGCGGCGGAGAACATGGCGGCACGCTCGCGCGAAAGGCCTCGCCGGCTCGGCGCCAACGCTTCGGCCGCGGCGCGGTTCACCGTGCGCTCGTCGACCTGGATGTTGTCGTGGGCATAACCGCCGAGCAAGGCGCGTTCGGCGATCACGTTGATCAGTCTCGGCACCCCGCCGGAGTGCGCGTGGATTCGCTTGATCGCGCCCGGCGTGAACGGCAAGTGCTGCCCGCCGGCGATGCGGTAGCGATGGCGCAGGAAGGCCGCGGTTTCGTCGGCGCTCAACGGCGTGAGATGAAAACGCGCGGTGATGCGCTGCGCGAGTTGGCGCATGTCCGAGCGCGCCAGCATGTCGCGCAGCTCGGGCTGGCCGAGCAGGATGATCTGCAGCAGCTTCTGGGTGTCGGTTTCCAGATTGGTCAGCAGCCGCACCTGCTCCAGCGCTTCCAACGAGAGGTTCTGCGCCTCGTCGACGATCAACACCACCCGCAGGCCCTGCGCGTAGGCGTCGAGCAGGTAACGATTGAGCGCATCGACCAGCGCCTTGACGCTGCCGTGCTTGCCGGCGAGGTCGAGGTGCAGTTCCTCGCAGATCGTTTCCAGCAACTCGACCGGACTCAGCCGCGGATTCAACACCAGGGCGACCCGGGTCTTCTCCGGCAGTTGTTCGAGCAGCAACCGGCACAGCGTGGTCTTGCCGGTACCCACCTCTCCGGTGAGCTGGACGAAACCGCCGCCCCCGCCCTGGCCGATGCCGAACAGCAAGTGCGCCAGCGCATCCCGGTGGCGCTCGCTGAGAAACACGAAGCGCGGATCGGGAGTGATCGAGAACGGCGGCTCCTTCAGGCCATAGTGCTCGAGGTACATGCGCGTCGTCGTGGCTTTGAGGCGCCTAGCCTGCCACGAATCGGGCACCTCGTCGCTGCGAGACAGCGCACGAATCCGGCGACTCTGCGCCAGTGCCTGGAGACGGCAACGCCCCGGACCGACCGCGGCCGATCGCGCCCACGCCCCCGTGCAAGGGGCGTGGCAAGCGTCGAGGCGATGCCTTCAGGGCCGGCGATCCGGACCCGCTTCGATGCGCGCCCGAACCTCCCGCTACGCCGGCAGACCGGCTTCTTCGCCCGCCTCGCCCGTCCGCTCGCCCGGCGATGCGGGCTTACCGCGCGCACGGCCCACGATCCGGCCGGTGCTGGCGCGCATGTCGTCCAGGAGACTGTAGATCGTCGGCAGGAACAGCAGGCTGACCACGGTCGAGAACGCCAGGCCACCGGCCACCGCGCGCGCCATCGGCGAGTAGGCCAGGCCGCCGAGCACGACGGTGTCGCTCAGCGAAATCGGCACCATCGCCAGGATCGCCGTGCCCATGGTCATCATGATCGGGCGCAGACGCTCGCGGCTGCCCTCGACCAAGGCCTCGTTGCGCGACAGGCCGCGTCGCCGCAAATTGTTGATGTGCTCGACCATGACGATGCCGTTGTTCACCACCACGCCCATCAGCACCAGAATGCCGATGAAGGCCATGACCGTGAACGAACTGCCGGTCAGCCAGAACAGCCAGAACACGCCGAAGATCGAGAACACCACGCAGCTCATGATCGCCGCCGGGAACAACAGCGACTCGAATACCGCGGCCATGACGACGTAGATCATCACCAGGGCGATGACCAGGTTGAACATCATCTGCTTGCCGGCATCGTCGTCGCGCTCGAACGAGCTGCCGTCGAAGCTGTAGCTGTAGCCGGCCGGGAACGCGACCTTCTTCAGCGTGTCCTCCATCGCCTTGCGCGCATCGGGGGTGGTCGCCTTGCCGTTGAGACTGGCCAGGATGGTCAGCGTGGTCTGGCGGTCGTTGCGGTTGATCTGGCTGGCGGTCGGGCGCAGGTTGACGTCGACCATCGCCAGCAGCGGCACGCTGCGGCCATCGCTGGAGCGCACGGTGAACTCGGCCAGGTTCTCGATGGTGTACTTCTCCGCGCCGGCGAAGCGCGCCCACACCGGCACCTCGGTCTCGCCGCGCTGGAAGTCGCGCAACTGCGCGCCGCGCAGCGACAGGCCCACGAAGCGCGACACCTCCTCGACGCTGAAACCGAACGACGCGGCGCGTTCGCGATCCACCTTGACGTTGAGCTCGGTGTTGCGGTCGCCCACGTCCACGCGGACATCGCGCAGTTCCGGCCGGCGCGCGAGCATCGGGATGATGTCGCGGGCCAGCTCGGTCAGGGTCTCGGTCGAATCGCCGACCAACTGGACCTGGACGTTCTTGCCGCCGCCCTGGCCGCCGTCCTGGTCTTGGCCCACGGTGATCTCGGCCTTGGCCGATTTCGGCAGGACCTTGGCGATCTCGTCGACCAGCGGCTTGTTGTTCTTGACCTTCGCCTCGTCGAACTGCAGCCGCGTGCCGCCCTCGCTGCCCTGCTCGCTGAAGAACGAATAGATCTGCTTGATGTGGTACTGCTTGCGGCGCGCCTCGAGGAACTGCTCGATCTTGAGGATCTCGACCGACATCTGCTCGCGGGTGTAGCTGCCCTTCCACTGATATTGAATGAAGGCTTCCTTGCCGCCTTCGTTGCCGAACATGTCGAACTTGGTCTGGGTCGCCGGAATCAGGCTGATCAGCACCACCAGCACGATGCCGAGCACGCTCAGGCCGCGATGCTCCAAGGTCCAGCGCAGGAACCGCGCGTAAGACCGCTGCAGCCAGGGGATCAGCCCGGTGGTGGTGTTGACCGCGGGCGGCGTCTTCATCCGCGCCGAGATCATCGGGATCAGGCTCACCGCGACCAGCCACGAGGCCAGCAGCGAGACCGAGATCGTGATGGCGATCTGCGACATGAAGATGCTGATGTCGTTGGTCTCGCCGATCAGATTGGGCAGGAACACGATGCAGTGGCACAGCGTACCGGCCGACAGGGCGATGGCGACGTGGCGCGTGCCCAGGATCGAAGCCAGCTGCGGCTGCTCGGGCATCTTCTCGCGTTCCTGGTAGATGCTTTCGACCACGACCACGGCGTTGTCGACCAGCATGCCGACCGCCAGCAGCAACCCCATCAACGACAGCACATTGAGAGTCACGCCGATGAAGTGCATGAAGCCCAGGGTCATCACGAAGCAGATCGGAATCGCCAGGGTCACCATCAAGGTCGAGGGCCAATGGCGCAGGAAGAAGAACAGCACCGCGATCGACAGCAGCAGACCGATCGCGCCGGCCTCGCCCAGCTCCAGCAAGGAACTGGTCACGTCTTCGCCCTGGTTCTGCACCACCTTGATCTCGATGTTGCTCAACGCCGGCTGGGCGCGGATCGCCTCCACCTCGGCCAGCGCCAGCTTCGACACCTCGACCAGATTGGCGCTGCGCTCCTTGAAGATGTCCAGGCCGATGGCCGGGCGGCCGTCGAGACGGCGGCCGGTTTCCAGGCGCGCCGGCTTGAGCCGCACCTCGGCGATGTCGCGCAGCTTCAGTCCGCTGGTGTTGATCACCAGATTGCGGAATTGCTCCAGATCGGCCACCTGCCCGATCGGCTGCACCCGCAGGCGCCGGCCGCCGTCCTCGATCTGGCCGGCCGAGATCGAGAAATTCAGCGCCTGCAGACTCTTGGTCAAGGTATTGAGATCCACGCCATGCGCGACCATGCGGTCGGGCAGGATCGCGATCTCGACCTCGTTCGGCGCGGCGCCGCCGATCTCCACCTTGGCCACGCCCGGGATGCGTTCCAGGCGACGCTTGAACTCGCGATCGATCAGGTCGTATTCGCGGCTGAGGTCCATGTCGCCGGCCAGGCGCACCTGCAGGATGGCCTGGTCGGCGCTGGACCACTTGAACACGAAGTAGCGCTGGAAACCCTCGGGCAAGTCGTCGACGATCGCGTCGATGCGTTCGCGGGCCTCCGAAGCCGCGATGGCGATATCGCGGTCCCAGTCCTTGAACTCCATCTGGATGGTGGCCGAGTCCGAGGTCGCGCTGCCGCGCATGGTCTTGATCCCGGTCATCGTCGCCAGCGCTTCTTCGGCCGGGCGCAGGATCGTGCGCTCGACTTCTTCCGGCGTGGACCCGTCGTACGGCAACTGCACCACCAGGAACGGTGCGGTGATGTCCGGCAGCGACTCCAGCGGCAGCCGCACCGCCGCGATCAGGCCGATCACGAACATCGACACGAACAGCATGATGGTCGTGATCGGCCGCTTGATGCTGATCTCGGCAACGCTCATGTCAGTGCGCCTCGGCCAGCGGGTCGTTGTCGTGGCCGATCTTGTCGGCGGCGGTCCTGGCGTCCCGCTCGGCCTTGCGCACGCGATTGCGGTAGTACTCGTCGCCGCGACGGTCGAGCAGGTCGTACACCACCGGAATCACCACCAGGGTCAACAGGGTCGACACCAGCAGACCGCCGATCACCGTGATCGCCATCGGCGAGCGCACCTCGGCGCCCTCTCCGGTCGCGATCGCCAGCGGCAGGAAGCCGAACAAGGTGCACAGCGTGGTCATGATGATCGGGCGCAGCCGCGAGCGAGCGCCTTCGATCAGGGCTTCGCGCTTGGGCATGCCGTGCTCGCGCAACTGGTTGACCTTGTCGATCAGGATGATCGCGTTCTTCACCACCAGGCCGACCAGCAGGATCAGGCCGATGAACACCACCACCGACACCGCCGAGCGGGTCAGCAGCAGCGCCAGCACCGCGCCGACCAGTGCCAGGGGGATCGTGAACAGGATCACGAACGGGTGCAGCAGCGACTCGAACTGCGAGGCCATCACCAGATAGACCAGGAAGATCGCCAGGCCGAACGCGAACAGCAGCGAATTGATCGACTGCTGCAGCTCCTCGCCCTGGCCGCCGATGTGCATGCGCACCTCAGCGCTCAACGGTTGCTCGCGCACCAGTTTCTGGACTTCGGCGATGGCGCCGCCGAGGTCGATGTCGCGCAGGTTCGAGGAGACGATCGCCACGCGCACCTGGTCGGCGCGATGGATCTCGCTGGGACCGCTGGTGGCGACGACGTCGGCCACCGACTCCAGCGTCACCGGGCGGTTGCTGCCGGGGTTGACGATCAGGCGGCGGATGCTCTCGATCGAGGCGCGGTCGGACTCGCGCGCCCGCACCAGCACGTCGATCTTGCGGTCGCGGAAGCTGTAGCGGGTGGCCACGTCGCCGCGCACCTTCTTCACCACCACGTCGGCGATATCGCGCGTGGCCAGGCCGAAAGCGCCGGCACGGTCCTGGTCGAAGCGGATCTGGATCTCGGGGAAACCCTGCTCCACCGTCGACTTGACGTCGGCGAAATGCGGACTGCCGCGCAGCAGCTTGGCCATGTGCTGGCCCGCGCGCTGGATGGTCTCCAGATCCTGCCCGCGCAATTCGATCTCCAACGGCGTGGAGAAACTGAACAGCTGCGGCCGGGCGAAATCGACCTGGGCGCCGGGATGGGCCTGCATGGTGCGGCGCAGGCGCTCGGTCTCTTCGGCTTCGATCTGCTTGCTGCCGCCGTCGGCCATCACCACGGTGATCTTGCCGATGTTCTCGCCGCTCTCGGTGGGGTTGGCGTCGAGCCGCGTACCGCTGCCGCTGACGCCGAACCAGGCGTGGATGCCGGGGTCTTTCGCGTGTTTCTCCTGGATTTCGCGCACCAGGCGGTCGGTCTCGCGCAGCGGCGTGCCCGGCGGCAGCTTGACGGTCATGTCGAAGCGGTCCTGGGCCAACTGCGGGATCAGATCGGCGCCGAGCAGCGGCACCGCCGCCAGGGTGGCCACGAACGCCGCGCCGGCCAGGCCGAGCACCAGCACGCGATGACCCATCGCCGCCGGCAACAGCTTCAGATAGCCGCGTTCGGCGCGCTCGTACGGCGCCATCGCCAGGTCGCTGGCCTTGCCCATGACCGGCCCGAGCCCCGCGCCGAGGATGCGCCAGGCGCGCACGACCGCCCAGGCGATGCCGAAGAAGGTCCAGCGCACCGCAGCGCCGATCGCCAGGAACGGCCAGGCCAGCACCTTCGTCACGCGGTTGCGCGGCTGCCAGCGCGGATGCGGCGCCTCTTCCTGGAAGCCCAGCGCCGGCCGCCCGCGCAACGCGCTCAGCATCGGGATCAGAGTCATCGACACGATCAGAGAGATGCCGATCGCCAGCGCCACGGTCAGGGCCTGGTCGCGGAACAGTTGGCCGGCGATGCCCTCGACGAACACCAGCGGCAGGAATACCGCGATGGTGGTCAAGGTCGAGGCGACCACCGCCATGCTGACCTCTCGCGTGCCGGTCACGGCCGCTTCGAGAATGCCGAGCCCGCGTTCGCGCGCCTTGGCGATGCTCTCCAGTACGACGATCGAGTCGTCCACCACCAGGCCGGTGGCGAGGGCCAGGCCGCCCAGCGACATCACGTTGAGGCTCAGCCCCAGGCGGTCCATGAAGAAGAAGGTGGCGATGATCGACACCGGCAACGACAGGCCGATCACGAAGGTGCTCCAGCCGTCGCGCAGGAACAAGAAGATGATCAGCACCGCCAGGAAGCCGCCGATCACCGCGTCCTTCTTGACGTCGGCGATAGCGTGGCGGATGAACTGCGACTGGTCGTCGATCGTGGTCAGCTCCACGTCCGGCGGAATCTGCTCCTTGATCTGCTTGAGGCGCGCCTGGATCGCGTCGGCGGTGGCGACGGTGTTGGCGTCGCCCTCCTTGTAGATCGCCAGTTCGACCGCTTCGGTGCCGCCCAGGCGAATGATCGCCTCGCGCTCCTTGAAGCTCTGGCGGACTTCGGCGATGTCCTTCAATCGCACCGGCTTGCCGCCGGCCGCGGTGCTCTGCTCGCCCGAACTCGCGCTCTGCACCGAGGCGGCCGCGGCCATGGCGTCGGCCGAACCCGAGGCGGCGGCCACCCGCGCCATTTCCGCCGCGGCGTCGGCCGCGGCGTTGCCGCCGGCCTTCTGGGTGGTCACCAGCATCTCGCGGATTTCGGGCACGCTGGCGAATTCGTTGACGGTGCGCACCAGGTAGCGTTGCGCGCCCTCCTCCAGGCGGCCGCCGGAGATGTTGATGTTCTCCTGCTTGAGGCGCTGGATGATGGTGTCGATCGGCAGGTTGAGCTGGGAGATCTTCTGCTGGTCGATGTCGACCTGGATCTCGTCCTCGAGACCGCCGCCGACCTTGACCGCGGCGACGCCGTCGACCGGCTCCAGCTTCTTCTTGAGGTCGTCGTCGGCATAGCGACGCAATGCGGTCAACTGACGGATCGCCTCGTTCTCGCCGGCCTTGGCGCCGTTCTTGTTCGACAGGGCGATGCGCAGGATCGGCTCGGTCGAGGGGTTGAAGCGCAGCAGCACCGGCTTCTTGGCTTCCAGCGGCAACTGCACGACTTCCATCTTGTCGCGCACTTCCAGGCTGGCCTGGTCCATGTCGGTGCCCCAGGCGAACTCCAGCACCACGTCGCTCTGTCCGGTGCGCGAGACCGACTTGAGCTTGCGCAGGCCCTTGACCACGCCGACCGCTTCTTCCAGCGGCTCGGAGATCAGGGTTTCGATTTCGGTCGGCGCCGCGCCGGTGTACTCGGTGCGCACGGTCAGAGTCGGATAACTCAGGTCCGGCAGCAGGTTGACCTTGAGGCTGTTCAGCGCGATCAGGCCGAACAGCAGGAAAGTGATCGTCACCATCGCCACGGTGACGCGGCGACGGGTGGAGAACTCCACCAGGTTAAAGGACGTCGTGTCCGGAAGCTGAGCCACAGTCAGTCCCCACGTTCAAAAGAATTCGAAAGACGCGGCCGAGGGCCGGCCGCGCTGGACCGCAAGCGTCGGACGCTTACTGCTTGTCGGTGGCCGCGCCGGCGGCGCTGGCGACGGCCTTGGGCTGCGCGGTGTTGATCAGCTGCACCTCGGTCCCCTCGCGCAACGCGGTCTTGCCGGCCACCACGACCTGGTCGCCGAGCTTGAGGCCGTCGCGGACCTCGGCCCAGGCGCCGTCGAGATAGCCCAGCTTGACCGGGACGCGCGCGACCTTCTTGCCGCGCACCACGAACACCGCCGGGTCGCCCTCGTCGTCGAGCAGCGCCGCGCGCGGCACGACCAGCGCGTCGGCGCGGTTGTCGTAGTCGATGCGCAGGCGGCCGAACATGCCGGGCTGCAGCGTGCCGCCGCCCTCGAACGCGCAGATCACCCGGAAGGTGCCGCTGCCGGAATCGACCACCGGGGCGACCCGGTCGACCGTGCCGGTGAACACCTTGCCGGGCATGGCGTCGACCTGCATCTGCACCGGCAGGCCGGCCTTGAGCGTGGCCAGCTCGCGCTCGGGCACGTTGAGCGTCGCCTCCAGGCGCGAGGTGTCGACGATGCGGATGATCGGCGAGTTGATCTGGACGAAGTTGCCGGTCTTGATCGAACGCGAGGCGACGATGCCCGAGATCGGCGCCTCGACCTTGGCGTAGGACAGCTCCAGGTTCGCCATGCGGTTGGCGGCGCGGGCATTTTCCAGGTCGTAGCGCAGTTGGTCGTTGTCGTTGGCGCTCAGCAGGCGCTGCTCGGCCAACTGCTTGGAGCGGGCGTAGTTGGCCTCGAGCTTGCGCATGGTCGCGTTGGTCTGGGCGGCCTGCAGCTCGGCGCGGGCCGAGTCGAGCCGGACCAGCACCTGGCCGGCCTGCACGTGCTGGCCTTCCTCCACCATCACCGCGAGCGCCACGCCCGAGGTCTTGGCCACCACCTGCGATTCGGCCCGCGCTTCCAGCGGCGCGGTGCCGGTATAGCTGGCCGCGATCGCGCGCCGGGACGCCTGGGCGACCTCGACCGGGACCGCTTCCGATGCTTTGTCCTTGGCTTCCTTGGCCTGCGCTTCCGCAGCGCCGGCGCCGCCCTTGCAGGCCGACAGGCCGAGCACACAGGCCAGGGCCAGGGCGGCGACCGCCATGGTGCCGCCCATTGCCGGACCGCTGTTGCGGATATTGGTGAGTTGACGCATTCGAGACGACCCCAAGCTCTAGATTTTTCGTCGGTTACCGGTCGTATGCCGGTGTTGTATATAGGTATATCACCGGCCCTGAAAACCACCATCCGCCGAAGGTAATGGTGACTGGAGCCATGCACTTATTCTGAGGCACGGTAAGCGCGAGCGATGCCGGTCGCGCCGCCGCGGCGCCTCCGGCGGCCGGCCGCCGCCGCCCTCGCGAGTATGGATGCGCTCATCGACGACTTCGTTGCAGTCGCATGGCCGGCTATACTCGCCGACTTATGCGCGGCTCCGGCCCTGCACAGCCAGCCACCACCTTTCGCTAGCCATTCGAGATTGCGGACTAGACATGATGCGACCGCTGACGATCGCCGCCTGCTTTGCCCTGACCCTGGCCGCCATGACGGCGCACGCTCAGGAACCCGCCAAGGCGCCGGCCCCCACCCCCGCCGCCGCTCCGGCCACTCCGGCCGCCGCGCCGGCCATCAAGGGCAATGCCGAGACCGGCCGCCAACTGACCTATACCTGCCAGGGCTGCCACGGCGTCGCCGGCTACAAGAATGCCTACCCGAACTATCACGTTCCCAAGATCGTCGGGCAGTCCCCGGAGTACCTGACGAACGCGCTGACCGAATACAAGAAAGGCACGCGCAAGCACCCGACGATGCAGGCCCAGGCCCAGAGCTTCTCTGACCAGGACATCGCCGACATCGCCGCCTTCCTTTCCAGCGCCAAGTGAGCCGCCCCATGACGAACTCCAGCTTCTTCAAGAGCGGCCTCGCCATCGCCCTGTGCTCGGTCCTGACGCTCGCCGCCTGCTCGCAGGGCGAAGCGCCGGCCGGCCATTCCTCCGCCGACCGCGACGCCGGCCACACGTCCTCGTCGGCGGGCCTGCCGGCCGGCAACATCGCCGCGGGCGAAAAGCTCGCCAGCGTCAAGGGCAAGGCCACCGGCCAGTCCTGCGTGGACTGCCACGGCGCCGAAGGCAATGCGCCGATCGACCCGACCTACCCGAAGCTCGCCGGCCAGTACCACGACTACATCGCGCACTCGCTGCAGACGTACCGCGACGGCGACCGCGAGCATGCGCTGATGTCGAGCCAGGCCAAGGATCTGACCGATCAGCAGATCGCCGACCTCTCCGCCTACTTCGGTTCGCGCGAGAAAGGCCAGTTGCGCGACCTGCACGGCATCCACTGAGGCCTCGCGGCCTCGGCCGCGCAGCGCTCGGAAAGCGACGGCCCGCGCATGCGGGCCGTTCGCGTTTGCGGCGGGCCTTGCGCCCCGCCGCCAAGACCCGCAGCCGGAACAATTCCAGATTGCGGAATGGCGCGCCCGGCGTTGTGCCCCGATCGCGGGGCTGGGCGCCCGGGTCGGCCGCGCTCAGCCGCCCGGCGGCGGCCGCACGCTGCCGTTGTCTTCCTGCAGATGCGGTTTGAACGGGATGTCCGGCGGCGGGCGCGCGATCGCCGGCTGCTCGTTGAGGTTCGGGTCGTTGATGCCGCAACTGCCGCCGAGCATCAGCAAGGCGACCGAACACTGGATGCTTTTGCCCTTGCTGCCCGGGATCGGAATCATCACCGTCTGCACGCTGCGGCGGACCCATTCGGCCAACAGGGTTTCGTTCGGACGCCAATACTTGTCGAGCGCGGTCGGCTCGTAGTCGGTCGGCTTGCGCCGCAACCAGGTGCCGGCGCGGTCGAGATCCTTGATCTCGGCGGTGATCGTGCCCGGCGGCTTGCCCGGCGACGCCGAGCCCGGCGCATCGGCCAGACGCACGCTGCCATCGCTGTTGTACAGCCCGGGACGGTCGCCGCGCTGGCCGCCGGGCTGGTTGCGGGTCGACTCGCCCCAGTCGTCGCCGCGCTTCGGCGTCGACCAGGTTCCGGGCCCGGGCGTCGGCTTCGGGCCGGCGCCGGCGGTCGCTGATGGCGCTGCCGGGCTCGCCGCCGGCGCCGCGCTCGATGCGGCGGGCTGGCTGCTGGAACTGCTGGAGCTGCTGGAGCTGCTGGAGCTGCTGGAACTGCTGGGGCTGCTGGCCGGGGGGCTAGTCGCGGCCGAGGCCGAAGGCGGGAACGTCGACGGCGCGGCGCTCGGCGAGGACGCGGCCGCCGCGGACGGCGACGGCGTGGGGATGTCCGCGATGCGCACTTGCGGCGCGGTCGAACGCAACTGCGGCGCGGCGATCGGCGGCGTCGGCAGCTCGCGCACCGGCACCCGCGACAACGGCGCCGGCACCTCGCGCACGCTCACTTCGCGCGGCTGCACCGCGATGCTCGGCGCGGCGATTTCGCGTTGCGGCAGTTCGCGCGCGATCGGCTGCACCGGCGCCGGCACGTCGAGCGACGGCACCGGCTGGGTCTTGGCTTCGAGTTGCGGCACCCGCGGGGTGTCGTCGAGCCGGCGGCGGGTCGGCGGCAGGACGAAGATCTGCGGCGAATCCGGCACTTCCTTACTGACCATCACCGGCTGCTCGAGGGTCGGCGCCGGCGCCTGCGGCTCGGGGACATCGCGCTGCGGCACCTCGGGCAAGGTCGCCTGCAGTTCCGGGGTCGGCAGCGGCGCATCGGCCGCCAGTTGCGGCGGCGTGGGCTCGGAGGGCGCCGCGGCTTGCGGGGTCGGCGCGGCCTGCGGCGACGGAGTCTCGGCCTGCGGCTGATCGCTCGGCTGCTGCGAGCCGCCGCCGGGTTCCTTCGGCGTGCCCTCGCCGATGTATTCGATCATGGTGACGTTCTCGCCTTCCGGCGGCGGCCGGGTGGCGAAGAACTGCAGATACATCAGCCAGATCAGCAGGCCGGCGACGAAGATGTGCCAGACCAGCGAGAACGCGCCGGCGATCCAGCGCAGCCAGCGCTCTTCGCGCTCCGGCGGCTGCCATTGCTGGCGCCACAAGGTCGCGAAGGCCTGCCAACGGTTGAGCATCGCCGCGCGCGGCGGGGGTTGCACCAGGGGCCGCTGCGCGATCACCGCGATCAGCGCGTCCGAGGTCGCGCCGGTCACCGCGCCGCTGCGCTCGCGCATCGACTCCAGCCAGCTTTGCCAGCCCGCGGGAAACTCGCCCGGCGGCGGCGAATCGCGGCGCACCGCAAGCCGCAACCGGCGTTGCAGTGCTTCGATGACGGAGGCGGCGGTGGGCATAGGCTGCGCCGCGCCGGAATCAGGCGGCGGTGTCTCGGGGGATGTACGGCGCGTCACCGGTCTCGTGATCGGTGGCGTCGCGTACCGCGGTCACGCCCGGCACCTTGGTCATCAGAGTGGTTTCGATACCCTGCTTGAGCGTCACGTCGGCCATGCCGCAACCGTGGCAGCCGCCGCCGAAGCGCAGCACCACCACGCCGTCGGCGGTCACTTCCTGCACCGAGACGTGGCCGCGGTGCTGGGCGAGCTGCGGATTGACCTCGTGCTCGACCACCCAGCGCACCCGCTCGACCAGCGAGGCCGCATCGGTCGGCGCCTCGCCCTTGATCTTGGGCGCGCGGATCTGCAACTGGCCGCCGGTGGCCTTGACCTCGTAATCGATCTCCGCGCCGTCCAGGTACTGCACGCTGTCGGCGCGCAGCCACAGAGTGAAGCCTTCGCAGTCCACCGCCCATTCGTCGCCGGCCAGGTCGGCCGGCTCGGCGAACTCCAGGCGCACGTCGGCGCGCGGCGTGCCCGGATGCACCGCCGACAGCCGCACGCCGAGCCCCGGCAGGGCCTCGCGCTCGATGAGCTTGCGGAAGTGGGTTTGCGCGGATTCGGAAATATTGATCATCGGGCTATTCTAACGGGGTCGGCACGGCGTGAAGCCGCGCATGCATCCTACGACCGTCGGCGATACGATTCCGTTCATGGAAGGCGGTCGCCGCGCATAGCCATGCCGCGGCGCCATCGCCGGGCCGCCCAGGAGTCCGCAGCATGAACGATCTCATCCCCCTGTCCCAGGCTCATTGCATCGTGCGCCGGGGCATCGAACACAAGCTCAGCGAAGCCCGCATCCGCGAGCTGCTGCCCGAAGTGCCGGGCTGGGAGCTCGCCGAGGACGGCCACGCCCTCACTCGCACCTTCCGTTTCGACGACTATTATCGAACGATGGCTTTCGTGAACGCCCTGGCCTTCATGGCCAATCGCGAAGACCATCATCCCGATCTCGG
The DNA here is from genome assembly GCF_051217035.1 of Lysobacter sp. 1R34A. Taxonomy (NCBI): domain Bacteria; kingdom Pseudomonadati; phylum Pseudomonadota; class Gammaproteobacteria; order Lysobacterales; family Lysobacteraceae; genus Lysobacter; species Lysobacter sp. 1R34A. The sequence goes on along the minus strand of NZ_JBPKJP010000005.1, from coordinate 3,833 downwards.
CGTCCATTACGACCGCTGTGTGGTGCGGTATTCGACCCACGACGTCGGTGGCCTGAGCGAGAACGACTTCATCTGCGCGGCCAAGGCCGACGCTCTGACCGGTTGATCCCGCCATGAACCCAATCCGCACCAATTTCCGCCTTTCGCCGCGTCTGACCCCGGCCCTCGGCGCCGCCCTGCTCGCCCTGCTCGCCGCCGGCTGCGGCGAACGCGCCGCGGACGCGCCGGTCATCCCGTCCACGCCGCTGCGCGCGGTCGACACGCCGCCGCCGGATTACCCGCAGGAGATCGGCTGCGACCAGATCGGCGGCAAGGTCGTGCTGCAGCTCAGCGTCGGCCCCGACGGCAAGCCGAAGAAGGTCGACGTGCTCGAAAGCAGCCGCACCCCGGCGCTGGACCAGGCCGCGATCAAGGGCGTGCAGCGCTGGCGCTTCGAGGCCGCGACCCGCAACGGCAAACCGGTCTCGACCGACATCCAGGTGCCGGTGACCTTCCACTCGCCGGCGACGCGCCCGGAGCATTGCGGCTGAGGCCCCCGGAGCATTGCGGCTGAGGCCGCTGCGCACAGCAGACCCTGGCAGACGAACGACGCCGGCCCGAGCCGGCGTCGTTCGTTTGCAGCCGCCGGATCGGGCGAGAGCGCCCTGACCCGAAATCCGATAGCCAAGCCCGATGCCCGGTCTGCTGCCCGCAGGCGAGCATTGCAGCGGGGACTGCGGCTCAGCCCAGCCGGTCCAGCACCTCGACCAACTCCGGCGCCAGCGGCGCGTTGAGCAGATAAGGCTCGCGGCCGCCGTCGAGGGCGAATTCCAGGGTCGAGGCATGCAGGAACAGGCGCTTCAGCCCGGCCTGCTCGCGCAGGCGCTTGTTGGCCTCGACCTCGCCGTATTTATCGTCGCCGGCGACCGGATGGCCGATGTGCTGGGCATGCACGCGGATCTGGTGGGTGCGGCCGGTCTCGATCCGCACCTCGCAATACGACTGCCCGCCGCGCCGCTCCAGGACCTTGAAGTGGCTCAGCGACGGCTTGCCGTCGCGATGCACCTGGACATGGCGTTCGCCGCCCTGGCGCAGGCCGATGTGCAGGGCCGCGTCCACGCTCATCACGCCCTCGGGCATGCGCCCGGTCAGCAGCGCCATATAACGCTTGGCGATCCCGCCCTCCTCGCGCATCAGGGCCTGCATCTCGGTCAGTGCCGAACGCTTCTTGGCCACGATCAGCAGGCCCGAGGTGTCGCGGTCGAGCCGGTGCACGAGCTCCAGGGTCTGGCCCGGGCGCAGCGCGCGCAGAGTCTCGATGGCGCCGAAGCTGATCCCGCTGCCGCCGTGGCTGGCGACCCCGGAGGGCTTGTTCAGGGCGAGCAGGCGCGCGTCCTCGAACACGATCGCCGCGTCGAGCGCGTCCATGAAGCCCTTCGGCGGAGTCGGCTTGTCGCCGGTCTCGCTGAGACGAACCGGGGGAATCCGCACCTCATCGCCGGCCTCGAGCTTGCGCTCGGCCTTGGCGCGACCGCCGTTCACCCGCACTTGGCCGGAGCGGACCAGCTTGTAGATCAAGGACCTGGGCGCACCTTTGAGTTGGCCCAGGAGGAAATTGTCGAGCCGTTGACCGTCACGATCTTCGGGTACGCGCACAGTCCGTGCGCCGGTGTTACCGGAGTTTGCTGTCTGGGTCATCCCGAAGCGTTATCTGTTACACTCGCGACGCGAGATAAGGTTTTGATTTCGCTGGGAGTTGTACCCGACCGCGTCGCCTGACAAGCGTGCGGTTCGGTACGGGGCCGAAAGCCCCTCCCGCGATTCCGGTCCGCGTCTAACCACTGCCCACGGGGTAGCCATGTTAGCAGCGACGGACCGGCGGAACCGGCCAGCGCCCGATGGGTCAAACCGTCGAGATGAACACCCGTGCGGCGCCCAAGCCTGAGGCTCGTTGAGAGCCGGCTCGACGCGCCGCCGCCCGCCCCGAGCGACGTTCGCGTCGCCGGCCCCGAAAGAACCGAGTAGGTAAGAAGCGCTCCCGCGGCGTGCCGTGGTGATGTAGCGCTGGTAGTGGAGACCTCGCCGGCGCGCGGGCGGCCCGCATTCGCTGCGGCCGACGATCGCGACGGCGAAGTCTCAGTTCCCAGATAGCGAAACGCCATGGCGTTCCGCGCGGTAGAGCGCGCGAGGAACGCAACAATGAAGCGCATGCTGATCAATGCGACGCAGGCGGAAGAACTGCGCGTCGCCATCGTCGACGGCCAATCCCTGTACGACATCGATATCGAACAGCCGTCGAAGGAACAGAAGAAGTCCAACATCTACAAGGGCCGCATCACCCGGCTCGAGCCTTCGCTGGAAGCGGCGTTCGTCGACTACGGCGCCGACCGCCACGGCTTCCTGCCGCTGAAGGAAATCTCCCGCGACTATTTCCAGCCGGGCGTCGACCACAACAAGGCCGGCCTGCGCGAACTGCTGCGCGAGGGCCAGGAAATCGTGGTCCAGGTGGACAAGGAAGAACGAGGCAACAAGGGCGCCGCCCTGACCAGCTTCATCTCCCTGGCCGGCCGCTACATGGTGCTGATGCCGAACTCCCCGACCGCCGGCGGCGTCTCGCGCCGGATCGAAGGCGAGGACCGCGCCGCGCTCAAGGACGCGATGGACAAGCTCACCATCCCCGACGACATGGGGGTGATCATCCGCACCGCCGGCGTCGGCCGCGATGCCGAAGAGCTGCAGTGGGACCTCGACTACCTGGTCAGCGTCTGGAAGGCCGTCACCGACGCCGCCCTGAGCAAGCAGGCCCCGTTCCTGATCTACCAGGAATCGCGCCTGATCATCCGCGCCCTGCGCGACTACATGCGTCCCGACATCGGCGAGATCCTGGTCGATACCGACGAGATGTACGCCGAAGCGCGCGAGTTCGTCGAGCAGGTGATGCCGCACAACCTGCGCAAGCTGAAGAAGTACGCCGACGACACCCCGCTGTTCAACCGCTTCCAGATCGAGTCGCAGATCGAGAACGCCTACGAGCGCACCGTCCGCCTGCCCTCCGGCGGCGCCCTGGTGATCGACCAGACCGAAGCCCTGACCGCGATCGACGTCAACTCGGCGCGCGCGACCAAGGGCGGCGATATCGAGGAAACCGCGTTCAACACCAACCTGGAAGCGGCCGAGGAAGTCGCGCGCCAGATGCGCCTGCGCGACCTCGGCGGCCTGGTGGTGATCGACTTCATCGACATGGCGTCCAACCGCCACCAGCGCGACGTCGAGAACCGCCTGCAGAACGCCCTCAAGCAGGACCGCGCCCGCGTCCAGATCGGCCGCATCTCGCGCTTCGGTCTGCTCGAACTGAGCCGCCAGCGCCTGCGTCCCTCGCTCGGCGAGTCCAGCCAGTTGGTCTGCCCGCGTTGCGACGGCCACGGCCGCATGCGCAGCGTCGAGTCGATGTCGCTGTCGATCCTGCGCATCGCCGAAGAGCATGCGATGAAGGAGAACACCGGACAGGTGCTGGTGCAGGCCCCGACCGAAATCGCCAACTACCTGCTCAACGAAAAGCGCCGCGCGCTGACCGAGATCGAACAGCGCCACGGCGCGCCGATCGTGATCGTCGCCGACGAGCAGCTCGAAACCCCGCACTACGAAGTCACCCGGGTGCGCGAGAACGAGATCGGCGAAGAATCGTCCAAGCCTAGCTACCAGCGCGGCACCCAGCGCAAGCTGCCGCTGCACGCGCTGACCAAGGCTCATCTGAACATTCCGGACGCGCCGATCGTCACCAACGTCAAGCCGCTGCAGCCGGCGCCGTTGCGCGAACCGCGCGAACCCGCCGTGGCCGCGGCGGCGCCCGCCCC